>DGVM01000078.1 GCA_002395925.1 Bacteroidales bacterium UBA4284 | reverse complement strand
ACGTTGATACTTTTTCATTGTTTGGCTATTTTTTGCAAAAATACATAAATTTTTGGCTCATATTGATTTGTGTTGAACGTGAAAATGAATTTTTTGTGAAGGGCGGGCGGTTTGTATATAGACCCCGGCGGTGTCCTGCACATTTGCCTTAACAGTCACACCATTACCGGCTATGACTCCAAGATAGGCTTCTGCGCCGCCGATTATTTAAAAGCCCTACGGAAGCTCTACCCGGGCTGGCATGGCTACGTTCAGGGGCAAATGACTCTGTTCCTTGAAGACTGATGGAGAAAAGCAACTATCTCTCTTTCACCCAGGCGGCGAAGAACTCCCTTATGCGGTTGTAAATTGCATAGGCAGTAGGATGCACATCCTGGCTGTGCCAGTAAAGGGACTGTTTGGCTCCGGAGGAATAAGTAAGTTCGACAGAGTAGATTGTGCCTCCTTCCAGTGCGTCATCTTTCTTGTAGTCGCCCAAAGCTGCGGTTTTCAGGCCGATAAGGTCCTGCTGCAGCCGCCGGACTTTCTGAATGTCCTCTTCTGATTCAAGGTCGAATTGCTCGTGAATCTCATCATTGAAGCGGCTGTCGACGTTGAGGTCATAAACAACGTGCGGTGTGGTTCCGTCCTGGGCCATAAGCAAGAAATGGTCGGCGCCTCGGCCTGCGACGCGCTCGGCAAAAATCTCGAAACGGACAGCCGGGTCGTTCTCCTTTGAGGCCTGCGTGCGCCAGGGCGCGAAAAATGCCTCTATCATGCGGTAGGCAGCCCAGGCTTTCTGCTTGACGTGGAGACCGTACCAGCGGGCGTTGATTTTCTCGCCCGAAGAGTATTCCTGATAAATCCGGTAGGAATGCCCGCCGGTGATGGCCTCCTCGATATTGTATCCGTTTAATTTATAAACCTTTGCCTCTGCTAGAAGTTTGGCGAGAGAGTCCACGGCCTCTTGCCCTATGGGGTACTCCGCGTGAATCTCCGGGTCATTGAATCTGTTGCCCAGATTAAGCGCCACTACTACCTTGGGCGCCTTTCCGGGGTCTGCTATCAACTCGCAGTAGTCTTTGCCCAGCCCGGCGGCGCCTGTACTGGAATAACTGCAATATGTCAATTTCCCTTTAGGGGCCTGCGCCAGGCAGGAAGCCCAGATAAAGCCGAAAGCCATTACGGTAATGTTTTTAAAGATAAGCCTCATATACAAAGAAAACAATAATCCTTATAATTTGCAATTTATGCAAAAAAGAATCACTATTTTTGCGCTTGCATGTATAAAACGCAAGGACGGGCAATATGGGCAGCAAGAAATCAATGACGGCCGCCGATCTTGAGCGGTACGACAAGAATTACTCGGAGAAGAGCCTCTTCAAGAAAATAGGCAAGTTCGCCCGCAGGGCCGGACGAAAGACGGTCTATTATGCTTTGGTCCTGTATTATACGCTCGCAGATCCCAAGACGCCTGCCAAATACAAGGCGACCATTGCAGGCGCGCTCGGGTATTTTATCCTGCCGTTCGACTTTCTGCCCGATCTGATCCCCGGAGCCGGCACAGTCGATGACTGGGGTGCTCTGGTAGCGGCCGTCGCCTATGTCGCTGCGGCCATTACACCGGAAATCAAGTCCCGGGCAAAGGAAAAGCTTGGCGAATGGTTCGGCTCGTGGGACGATGCCGACCTTGGAGATTTGGCATAGACAGGCGATCAAACACCATTCTATACAATTCAAAACAGTTTTTATGAAAAAAGTAGTCATTGCCGGAGGCGGCGTGCTTGGAAGCCAGATAGCGTTCCAGGCTGCTTATTGTGGTTTCGATGTAACGATCTGGCTTCGCAGCCAGGGAAGCATCGGACGTACCCAGCCCAAAATCGACAGTCTTCTCAAATCCTACACGGAAGCAATTTCCCTGATGGCTTCAGAGCAGGGCAGCGCCAACTGGTGCCGCGGCATTGCCGATGCCGATGGTTTTGACCCGGCCGTATGCCAGCAGAAGGCACAGAATGCCCATTCGTCCATCAAACTCGAGCTTGACATGGCCAAGGCGGCCGCCGACGCCGACATCATCATAGAGTCGGTGGCCGAGAATGTGAAGGACAAGATCGCTTTCTATCAGGCACTTGCGCCGCTCATGCCGGAAAAGACCATCCTTTGTACCAATTCCTCCACGCTTCTGCCCTCCACTTTTGCGGCATACACCGGCCGTCCCGAAAAATACCTTTCGCTGCACTTCGCCAACGCAATCTGGAAGAACAATACTGCGGAAGTGATGGCCCAGGACAAGACCTCCAAGGAATCGTTCGATGCTGTAATGGCCTTCGCCAACGACATCCGCATGGTCGCCCTCCCCGTCAACAAGGAGAAGAACGGATACCTTCTCAACTCCATGCTGGTTCCTTTCCTGCTCTCCGGACTTGACCTTTACGTCAACGGAGTCAGCGACCCCGAGAGCATCGACAAAGCCTGGAAATACGGCACCGGCGCACCCAGAGGACCGTTCGAGATTTTCGACGTAGTGGGAATCAACACCGCATACAACATCGTCCTGCAGTACCAGAAAGTCCCCGGACTCTTCAGTCCGCTGCTTCGTAAGATGATGATGCCCTACAATTTCAAGGGCATGATAGAAGTCTTCCGCAAGATGATTGCAGAGGGCAAGCTGGGCAGGAGCACAGGCGAAGGATTCTACAAATATCAGAAATAAAGGCTGCTCAGAGCAGTTTCTGCATAAGCGCGAGCCGGTCCAGATAGGTCCGGCTCAGTTGTTTTGCGGCCTCCTCGAAGCCGAGGCTTTCGTCTCCGTTTACCGGCAGGCCCTTGTTGCGCCACCTGTCCTGCTCGGGGTTCCACATGGCAAAATTTAGCCTTGCCGACTCCGAGAGCAGCTGCGTGCACACCTCGATGTATGCGGGGACCTGCTGCAGCGACGGCAGGAGCTCCTCGAACCGTGTCCGGACTTTCTGTGCGAAGGCAGGGTCCCGGAACAGGCGCGAATACCAGATGGCGTCGCGGTTCAGCAGTCCCGTAAAGTCCTGAATGTCTGCGCCGCTCCGTAGCAGGGACCAGTCGAAGTCCCAGCACGGGCCCGCCTGGAGTTTCCCGTCCGCCCTTTTGTGCATGAATACGCTTCCGGGATTCCCCAGTTCGTAGTTGCCCATTATTTCGAATACCAGCCAATAGTCCACGAACGAATCGACGTCGAGCCATGCGGCGTAGCCCTTGTCGGGGTCGGCAAAATCTTCTCCGTACAGTGCCTGGGCCGCCTGCGCTACGAAATGGCGTATCTGCTCTTTCTGGGTGACAGTCAGTCCTTCCGGGTCGGGATACCTGACGGCGAAAGGCACTCCGTCCCAGCGGTAAAGCGATGAGCCGCGGGGGTCGATCCAATGGAAGTCTCCGTCCTGATGATAGTCCAGTTCGAGCAGCAAGCCTGTGTCGCCAAGGTCGAGCCGGTCCGCACCGACCGCAAGCTGCTCCATCAGCAGGTAGTTTCCACGATGCTCTCCGTCCAGCACCAGTTCCACCGGCACGCAGCGGGGAGTCCATTCAAGCGAGGTGAGGGACGATACCTTCATGGCGACGAGGCTGCGCATCAGCGTACGGTCCGAGAAGCTTGCGAGCAGCACCCAGTCCTCGTGAGGGGGCATCCCAAGCAGGGACACACGGTCCCTGAAATGCAAGCGGTAAGGCTTTTTGGGCCACTTCCAGGAGATGTTCCCCCGGCCGCGTACGCTGCAGCTCGAAGGCGGCAGACCGTCCAGGGTCCCGTCTCCGCGTATCTTGAGCACCGAAGCCGTACTCACCGTCTTTGAGCTGATGCCCTTTCCTCCATCGGTATCGATATAGACTACCGGCAGTCCGGTCTCTACCGCCACAGGATAGCTCGCAGGCCCGCAGTTTACGCAGATATAGTCCGAATGTACCAGCGGCGAGGCCCAGATGCATACTTCTCTTGAATAGGCGCCGGCGATGCCGGAATCGCGTATGCATGCAAGGTAGAGCCCCGGAGTGTCCGTAGGGCTTATCCCGGTAAGGCTGAATTCCTGTGGCGTGCCACCGTCCCTTAGCCGCAGCGAAAGGGTCCCGTCCGGGAGGTCTCCCTGGACCGTAAAAGGAATAAGCGTTTCACCGTTTTCTGGGATTTCTGCCGACGAGGCTGTCAGTTCCAGCTTCACCATGGGCTCTGTGGATGTGCCGATGCGGTCTTTCCCGCAGGCGCAGAAAAGGATGCAGCAGGCGAGGAGGACGTATTGGAAGCGGTGTCTCATAGCGCACCGCCGGCAGCCTTGTAATGCTCCAGGCAAAGGGCTGCGTAACTGTACTGGCGTGTGTTCGCAGTGCGAATGATGGCACGCGGGAAGCTCTTGATGGTACTGCCTGCCCTTAGGGAATCGAGACTTCCGCTTCCCGCCGGCGGCCAGCTGCAGCCACGGTTATACGCCGTCGCGGCGAGCCGCAGCTGTTCTTCTATGGGAAGTGCGTCGAGGCCTTCGCGGACCCGTGCCCCGCTTTGGTCGAACGAGCCGTACGACGAATACAGCATCAGAATGAACATGCCAAGGTACACAGCCTGCCAATCGGGGCTTTCCATGCGGTCGAGACGGGCACTGCGGGCGGCGGGGCTCGAAGAAAGGTCGAATGTGAGAGCCTGCGCCTGCGCAAGTCCGCTCCCGGCCCAGGCCGCTTCGAGTTTTTCTACGAACGAGGGCTTCATCTGGAAGGCTCCGAGCGAAAAGTCGAGGCTCTTGCCGGTAAGGATGTAGGCGGGGCGCACCGCAGACGTTTCCAGCCTGTCTCTGACCGGGTTGTAGCGGGCGTGTTCTGGCCATACTACCGATTCGGCAAACAGGGGATCGATTCCAAGCTCAAGCCACAGCTGCCGGCAACTTTCCGACACGTGGGGACCGCCTGCTGCGGAAAGCAGTAGCGGCACTGTGCAGAGAAGGATTCTGATGAGCTTCATAACTTCGCAAATATAAGTGTTTTTGTTGCTTATCTTGACTATATTGGATATTTTTGTGGCATTGTCCGGCGATGAAAAAGACCCTTTGGATAATGCAGCTTGTCTGCACGGTTCTCCTTGCCTGCGGCGGCACTCCTCCGCAGGACATATTCATGCAGACCTTACAGACCGGCTTCCGTTCCGGCATGTACAGGCAGGACAGCCTTATGCTCAACGATCCGGTGGGTGATGCCTACCTGTTGCGAAAGCTCGACACCATTCCTACGAAACTCTTCAATTATCTTGTACATTCGTCGCTCCCTCAGGTAGAACGGCACAAAGGGCAACCGCCCGTAAAGTACGGGACCGCCGCACCACTTGACGTAGATAAACTGCTCAACAGCTGCGCCCGCATAATGCGCGAAAGCTTTCCCGACATCTTCCCGGTGGCGGGGGAGGAGCACAAGTGGTCTCCCGAGGCCGGCAGGTATCTGCCCCGCTCCTTCTGGCACAGGCTCGGACGCCGCCTGCGAGGGGAGCAGCAGGACTTTCCCTCATCTACCCTTGGTTGTTCCAAACTGCTTGTCTGCCTGGCATGCGGATGGACCTCCAGGTATTGCATAACCGGTACCGAAGACGCTCTGATTCAAGCGGTAATGTCGTATCCCGACAATGGGGTACAGCCCCATGACTTGTTTGCGGAAAGTTATGTCCTCAACGGCGGCAACATCTATCTGACGCTTCTTGCCTGCGAAAACATTCTGGCCAAAATGCCTTTCCGGCCCGGCCGCGCGGACGATGAGATGCAGCGTAAACTCTGTTACATACGCAACGACCCCGGGCCGCACGGCGACAACTACGGGGCTTGGTACCATCTGTTCGGAATAGCGCTGTATGCTTTCATGAGGCCGCCTGCCGTAAGCCGCTTTGTAGCGGAAACAGAAAGCTTCGGTTCTTTCTTTTACGAGGGCTCCGACCCTCAGGAAGACATTATCAACCGTCAGGGAGCGGAGTTCGGAGCCCGACTGCGCAGCATGTACGAAGACGGCACCTGGTGGCTCAGACCGGCAGGAGAAGATGATGTCGATTATTTGTTATCTTTGCATCAGTCATACCTATAGCCATGAGAAGAATACTACTGCTCGTTTTCACCTGTGCTCTGCTGAGCGTTCCTGCGGCATCTGGGTCGGTCCCGCACCTCTCGATGGCATACGTAAAAGCGGTAAGACGGTGCGTGTCACGCTTCCTGCTGCAAGTGTCGCCGTTCTGGAAATAAAATGACGGTTAATAAAAAAGTTGTTTCAGTTTGCGGACCGTCAGCGCCCACGCAGCCGTGAGTGGGAGGGGCCCGTCGCAAGCGACGGGAGGGATAGGCCGCTTGCGGCCGTAGTCTGCAAACTGAAACAACTTTTTTATTAACCGATGCAAGGTTTTATTGATTTTTGTATTTAAGATATGGTAAAAGGATTAATCAAGATGAAAACAATGTCAACAATATGCGCCGCTGCCGCCATGACTTGCTTCGTGGCATGTGGGGCGTTCGAATCTCCTAATAACGAGTATAAACCGCTGTCACTCAGTACAAAGGCTATGGAGTATGTAAGTGAGGGGAACGATTTTTCCCTCGGTTTTACTCAGAATGTGGCAAGTTCCTCCAAGAGTGACTTTGTGGTTTCGCCTCTCAGCCTGCAGTTCGTGCTGGGAATGCTTCTCGAAGGCGCCGACGGCCGCACCGCCGACGAAATCTGCGAGGTGCTGGGATATGGTGCCGGCGAGAGCGCCGAGGTAGGAGAATTCTGCAAGTCCATGCTTGAGCAACTGCCGGAAATAGACCGCGCCACCAAGCTGAATATAGCCAACGCCATACTTCTCAACCAGGACTACAGCATGCTTCCCTCCTACAAGAAAGGAGTGGCCAATTATTATGAGGCATATGTGGAGAATGCCGATTTCGGCAGCCCCCTGATCGTAGGACGCATCAATTCCTGGTGCAAGCGAAACACCAACGGAATGATTCCCAAGATCATAGATACCCTCGACCCGGATGCTTTCGCCGTTCTGCTTAACGCCATATACTTCAACGGCAAATGGACATCTCCGTTCGAGAAGTCAATGACCGGGAGCGAGAAGTTCAAGAAAGAATCCGGCGCAAGCCTCCAGGTTCCGATGATGAAGAAGAACCGGCTGCTTGCCTATACGTGGAACGATGTTTTCCAGGCAGTAAGGCTGCCTTACGGCAACGGCGCATATTCGCTGACCGTATGCCTGCCGCTGGATGGTTATACCGTGGCGGACATCCTTCCTGTACTCGAAAAGACAGGCTGGAGGCAGTTCTGTGCGTCCATGTCTTCGTATAACGTAGATCTTTGGCTGCCCCGTTTCGAGACGGCCTTCAGCATGGAACTCACCGACATGCTTGCCGCCATGGGAATGCCTGCAGCCTTTACCGCCGCCGCCGATTTTAGCAAAATGACGGAAACGTCGGTCTGCGTCAGCGAAATCCTCCAGAAAGCAATCATCAAAGTATCGGAAGAGGGGACGGAGGCTGCCGCCGTTACTATCGGCACCATGAAGGCTACTTCCGCCGCGCCCGATCCGGAACGGAACGTGGATTTCCATGCCGACCATCCGTTCCTGTATTTCATATCGGAACAAAGCTCCGGTGCGATTCTGTTTACCGGACGCTACGGTGGAGAGCCTGCTGCCGAATAAGAAGCTGTTCAGCGCCTGGTGCAGTCTATATCGAGCACTGCGTCCTGCAGGCCTTCACCGCATACCGTTACTCTTGCGGAGCCTTCTGAACCTTCGGATTCCGATTGAATCAACACCTGTGCTAACCCGTTGAATGTCCGTAAGTTGAAAGTGCGGTCCTGAGGGTCCAATGGCCTTTCCTGAGCCCTCCCAGCCGGTGTCGAAGCGCTCCCGCTCCTGGCGTTCAGAGTCAGGGACAGGCACAGCAGGCAGAAAACCAGGGCTTTCATTTAATTCCGCTCCATTCGCCGCGGATTGTCTTGCATTGCGAATAGCATGCAGGACAGTTGTTTACGGTGAAGTACGAACCGTTCTTCCGCAGTTCCACTCCGCGGAGGCTTGTATCCCAGCCCTCTCCGTAGATATTCAGGTAGGTATAGTCTCCTTGCGGTCGGGTGACTGGACTCCACAGTTCGACAGTATAGGGTTCCGCAGGAGTATAGGCGTTGTCGCACGTGGCCCCTTTGAGAAGTGCGGCCGGAAGATAACGCTGGACGTACAGGTCGGTTGTTGGTGAATAAGTCGAACGGTACATCTTTGAACCCAGCTCCCGGATGATGTCCTGGGCCGCTACCTGGCTGCCGCAGAGCAGATACAGGCACCGTTCGCCGGTGCTGCGGTTGCGACCGTACAGTTCCATCGCCATGGGAATCATGGCCGCCGCGCCCTCCTTGCTCTTGCCGAGGAATTCCCGGTAAACTGTGGAGAATTCATTGTATCCTTCCGGATTGGCCGAGAAGGTAACCCAAGCCTCGCCGGCCTTGGGAGAAGAGGAGATAAGCACTCCGTCCTTGTCGAATTGCGGTTCTGATACCTGTCCTTTGATGGTGTAGGTATGCTCGCCCCAGGTCATCGTGTCTCCGTTTACAGCCCATTCGCGCTTGGTTTCATCTACTCCGGTAAGGCCTTTGCAGGCGGAAAGGGCGAGGAGTATCATTGCTGCCAGTACAATCTTTTTATTCATTATTTTGATTTTTATTCTTTAACATTAAATAGATGGTGTGACTCCAAATATAGCAAAAACTTTCTGGATGATATACCTCCCGGCAGGCCGGCCCCGCCAGAACCCGCTCCTGCATTCAGTTCGTAAGGGCTTACCTTGCCTTGGCCTTCTCTTAATAACGTGATACTCCTGCCCAATGGTGCTTCATGAACATGAGTTTGCCATCCCAGTCGGTGTCCCACCAGGGGTTATCCATGTTGATAGGAGACTCCAAGCCGTTTATCATAAGGGAAATGTGGCTGGATGTCTCATCATCTATCGGGAACGTGAAGTAATCGAATGGCGGAAGAGCGAATCCGTATTCGTTTACTTCTTTCCAAGGCAGATTCCCAAATGCGAGAGAACCAAGCCCCGACTGATTGAAGCAGGAATTCCCTAGATTGTTCAGAATCGGAAAATTCAGGCTGGGCAAGCTTGAACAGCCATAGAAAGCGTAATTACCCAGCGTGGTCAGGAGCAAAAGCTTATTGTCTTTCCCGACTGAATAAAGCTTGGAACAGTTGTAGAAAGCCTGAGAATTGATTATGGATACAATCGGCATCTCTATTACCGTCAGGTTTACGCAGTCATGAAAAGCACTGTTCCCTACATTGACCACCAGGGGAAACCTTACAACGTCGGATCCTATGCCTGTGGAACGTTCGAAACAGTTGTCGCCTATTACGGTGACTGAGGAAAAGTCCAGGTCGCCTCCAAGTGTGCTGTTGTAAAAGGCATGGTCGCCAAGTACCTCGGCGTGAGGCATGTAAACGTTTTTGAGCTTCTCACAGCTTTGGAAGGCATAGTTTCCGACGCTCTTTAAATCCTCAAAGTACACATCCCTGAGGTTTTCGCTGCTGGCGAATGCCGATTCAGGCAGGCTTTCTATCTTTGGGAAATTAATAGTCTCTATGGAACTGCCGCTGATAATCATATATCCTATCTGCTTAACCTTGGGCAGCTCCAGTGTCTTGAGTTTCTTAAGCCCTTTGAATGCGCTGTCTTCTGCAGTGATGAGGCTTGGAAGGTTAAGCGTTTCTACGTTTACGGGCCCCGAGTCGTTCAGAACGGAATTGGGAAGAATTTCCAAAGAATCGAAAGATACTGTAGAAACTGCATCACAGCCGTAGAAGGCGCGGCCTTCTACCTTAATGAGTTTCGGGAACACCAGAGCCTTGAGGGCGGTACAGGACATGAACGCAGAACCCTCAATCTCACGGACTTCGGGGAAATAACAATCTTCCAAGCTGCTGCACCATCCGAGGGAGCGGTATCCTATTTTTTCTATATGTGCGCCGTAGATATATTTTAATGCCCGGTTATCAGTCAAAGCACTGCTCGATATGTCAGTCTGCTGATCTGGTAAATAAAGGTATTCAAGACATTGGGACGTTAGTCTGAAATTGTTCTCGTTCAATCTCCGTGCGTCAAGGTAGCGGAGATTGGGCATATACATAAGTGTGTTCCAGTCGTTGTTTCCCATGGTACCCAGCAGCCGCAGTGATTCTACTGCCTCTTTGCTTGTTCCGGCTTCGTTAATGGAACTTTCCAGGGAATTCGGGTTCAGAAGCGCTATAGTAAGCGTTCCGTCATGTACATATATGCGTGGACGTTGAGTTATTGTTGTTCTTTGGACCTTGTGCTGATGTCTTAGGAGCAAGTGAATTGACCTGGATACTAATGAGTAATTGGCGGAAAGTCCGACCTCTACGCCTATTACGCCGGAACCTCCGCTGGTAACGGACAGGGTGACGAAGTCATCAATAGCTTTCGTGGCGGGGGCCGCAGATTCAACGCTTTCAACTTCAAGGGACCAAGGACCGTCAGCGGTGATGTTGAAAGAAAGAGTATCAGCAACAGCCTCGTATTCGCAGTTCTCCGGGAAATCGGTGTTTACCTCGTACGGGTCGGCTTCTGTAAGAGACCCCCATGCCGACCTGGAAATATCTACTGGGGAACTGCCGGTTTTATCGTTGATGGCAAACGGGGCCTCAAAGGATAAGGTGTAGCCTTTTGTAAGACTGGTCGGAACTGTTACTATGTAATACCATTTTCCAGGCAGGAAAGATTCTCCTTGGGGAGCCTTGAGCGTGATCTCCTTTTTGCCTTCGGTTATGCTTTTTATTTCTGGTGTGCCGTTTGAACCGAAACCGACTGAGACCGTTCCGGCAAGAACTTCTCCGTTATTTCCTTTGAGCGTAACGGAGCGGATACCCTCCCTGGATACGGTGAATCTGACTCCACCGAATACATTGAAGAAGTGAAGGTTCTCGTCATCGGAACGTGCTATCGAGCCGAACAATTCTTTCTTGTAAGTCCCAGCAACCGCCTCCTGTACTTCTGGGAGCGATGTGTTGAAGCAACTGCCGTCAAAGCTTGTATCTTCGCTGTACGGGTATATTGCCCAATAAGTGCCGGAGTGAGGGCCCAGTGAGCCGTGGAACAGAGCCTCTGAAGCATCACTTTTGTTGTCGGAGATGAACATACCGTTTGCCTGTCCGCAAAAAACTTTTATCCGGTCCCCCGGGCTCCAGAAAATGGCACCGTCTGGCTGAATAATCGTTTTGCTTACTGTATGGCATTCGTTCCTTGCCCTGAAAGTCAATGTCCCTGCATTGTCATATTCTGAATCTGAAATCTGGCAGGCGGCCAGGCTGATTACAGCCAGCGCTGATATTGCAATTCTTTTGAGTCCCATGGCTGAATTATTCCCAGTTAACGAAATCGGTTCCTTCGATATCTCCGGACACCATACTGTCACAAAGAATCTCCGATGAATGGATGTTGCACAATTCGGCTTGTGGTTCCGAGTATGCAGGTAAGTTGTTGTATTTCATGGATACAAAGATACTAAAAAAGCAGGGGATTCCATAGTCCGGACCCCCTGCAGAAGGATGAACCATCTGTCTGTCGTACGACAGGTCAGATGAATATGTACTTGCAGATGAACAGCACCGCCAGCACCCACATCGGGATGGAGATTTCCTTGAACTTGCCGCTCAGGGCGTGGGTTGCCACATAGGAGATGACGCCTATCAGGATACCGTCGCTGATGGAGTAGGCAAGAGGCATGAGGATGATGGTGAGGAATGCCGGGATGGCCTTGCAGTAGTCGTCCCAATGGATTCTCTTGACGGAAGGCATCATCATGACACCGACTATCACGAGTGCCGGGGCCGTAGCAGCGCCGGGGATTGCAAGGAAGATGGGGCTGAAGAAGAGGGCGAGGCCGAAGCATACCGCAATCGAGAATGCTGTGAGTCCGGTGCGTCCGCCTTCTCCTACGCCAGATGCACTCTCGACGTAAGTGGTTGTGGTAGAGGTGCCGAGGCAGGCGCCGGCAACGGTTGCTATGGAGTCTGCCATGAACATCTTCTCCATGTCGGGCACTTCGTCCCTCTCTACGAGACCTGCTCCCTGGTGCACTCCGATGATGGTTCCCATGGTGTCGAACATGTCGATGAACAAGAAGGTGAACACCACCACGAGCATATCCCAGCTGAGTACGTGGCTCCACTCGAACTTGCAGAAGATGGGGGCGACGCTGTCGGGAAGAGACAGAAGCCTGATGTTTCCGGCCTCATTGCGCAGGAGCTGGGTAACCGCTTCGCCGGTTGCAGGATCCTTGATGAAAAGGCCGATAACGGAAGTGACGAGTATGCCTATGAGTATGCCTCCGCGTACTTTCGCCATCACGAGGCCGGCCGTAATGAACAGGCCGAGGATGCCTACGAGAGCCTTGCCCTCAGTGATGTTGCCGAGGCTCACCAGCGTAGCGTCGTTGTTGACTATGATTCCGGCGTTCTGCAGTCCGATGAAGGCTATGAACAGGCCGA
>DGVM01000170.1 GCA_002395925.1 Bacteroidales bacterium UBA4284 | reverse complement strand
GTGCACTTGGTGGTGGCGAGCAGGTTGACGCCGTTCTCGCATCCGTCGATGACGGCAGTCTCATTGGCCTGGCCGATGATGCCGCCGATGTGGTAGGTGCCGGAGCCGGCTTCGGCGCTGTGGGTGATGGAGCCGGAGGTCTTGAGGTTCTTGACGGTACCGGACAGGACCCGGAAGAGGCCCACGTTCTGAGGCACGGCGTTGCCTTCGGTGATGGCCTCGTCAGTGGTGATGTCGAGGGTGATGGTGTGGCCCTTGCCGTCCAGCGTACAGACGAGTTCGGGGACCATCTCCTTGACGGTGATGTCGGCCTCGAGGGTCACGACTTCGCCTGCCTCATAGGTCTCGGCTGCGAATTTGGCGAAGTCATCCGCGGATGTGATGGCGGTGATCTTCTTCTCGGGCTCCGGTTCGGGCTCGGGATCAGGGGTGCTGTCCGCCTTGCCGGCCTGGGTGACCTTGACGTTGATGTTCTTTGCGGAACATACGAAAGTGACGGTGGCGTTCCTTGCGGACTTGGACTCGTTGGCGGTGGCGTTAAGCATCACGTTGCCGTTGCCGTTGCCGGAATCGGGGCTCACGCTGAGCCAGTCGGTTGCACCTTTGACGGTCCAGTTGGTGTTGGAGGTCACGACGACGGAGACAGCGCCGCCGGCAGCCTCGAAGCTGGCTTCCGCCTTGTCCAGAGACATCTCGGGAGCCACCTCGGGCTTCTTGTCGCAAGCGGCAAGTGCGAAGACGGCCGCTGCAATGATGAGTAAGTACTTTTTCATTTGTTTATGTGTTGATTAGGGTTTACCATCCTTCGTTCTGGTCGAGGTCGTCGTTCATAGTGACGCTCGAAAGGGGAACGGGGTAGAGATACTTCTTCTCGCTCCAGGTGTACTGGCGCTGGTTGATTCCGTAAGGGAGGATGTATCCGTGGTCGCCTTCGGAGAGGCGGTGGTTGTTGTCGGAAATCTGGAGCACCTTCAGGCCCGCCTTCTCCGACACGATCTTGGAGAAATAGCTGTCGGGAGTGCCGTCGCCGTCGATGTCGAGGGGAGTCTCGATGGCGGGAATCCACATACCGGTCTTCTGCTTGATGAGCAGTTCGCCCATATGCCACCTGCGGATATCCTGCTGGCGGATGTTCTCCATCGTGAGCTCTATGCCCCTCTCCCTTCTGACCTCAAGGATCACGGGGTCGGTGACTTCGCCGTTGAAGTACTTGACCATATAAGGATCGGCGCTGACAGGATAGATGCTCTTGACGCCCGCCCTCTCGCGGAGGACCTTGATGGTGGCGTTCCAGACGGCTTCGGAGCAGGCTCCGAGTTCCGCCTTCGCCTCAGCATAGTCGAGCAGTATCTCGGCGTAGCGCACGAGAGGCACGTCGGTGTAGGTGGCGGAATTGATTTCGTCAAGGTCAACCCTGTCGTAGAGCCACTTGACGGGCTGGTATCCGGTCTTGGAATACACGAAGTCCGGAGCGTAGTGGATAGTGCCGTTGGCGCGGGTGAAACCGGGGGTCCTCATAGTCTGGGCCATACGCAGGTCCCTGTCCGTGCACTCCTCCTGGAAGGTCGCCTTGTAGTAGTCTTCGCCGGAGTACCTGGAAGTGAAGGGCGTACCGTCAAGCATCAGGTAAGTCATCACGAAGTCGCGGTTGAATGCGTACTGGGCGTGCTGGGCGTTGAGCATATAGTCGTTGATGGAGTACTTGGTGTTGTTGACCTGGTAAGTCTCGTCGTAGTCGCGGGCCCAGATGAATTCCTTGGTGAGGTTGGCGCAGCCGTCGGAGTTGGTGAAGAGGTCGCGGTACTGAGTGGCCCTCTTGGAAGGATTGTCGATGATGCCGTAGATACCGGAGGCCATAATCTCCTCGCAGGCCTTGACGCACTCGTTCAGATACTTTTCGCCTTCGGCCTTCTCTTCCGCGGTCCAGGGCTTGCCGGTGGAATGGTCGACAGGATGATACTTCCTGTAGGTGCCTTCGAAGAGGCAGAAACGGGCCTTGTAGGCAAGCGCCACATACTTGTTGACGTAGGTGGAGCGGACGCGGTACTTGGCGTCGCCCGAGCACATCGTGCAGGCCTTGTCAAGGTCTTCGAGTATCTTGCCGCACACGTAGGAACGGGAATCCCTGAGCTTGTACAGGGCTTCCTTGTCCTTGGGGTCGATGGTGTGGTCGTAGTAAGGGCAGGCCCCTATCTGCTGCACCTTGCCGATGTAGAAGAGCGCACGGAAGAAGTAGCCCACTCCTTCATAATGGTTGTGGATGTCCTCGGGCACGTCGGCTTCGCCCATATGCTCAAGATAATAGTTGACGGTGCGGAGGAAACTCCAGCTCCAGCTGGTCATGTCGCCGGAGTCGTAGTTGTCGGTGTAGAAGTTGTAGAGTCCGTCCCAGCCGTGGGTGTCGGTGTAGCGGTCTCCGTTGACGAAATCGATGATGGCAGGCTCCCATTTCTGGATGAGGGTGTTGGAGTAGATTTCCAGGGACGTCTCATCCTTGAAGAAATACTCGCTCTCTATGGAATTGGGATTCTCCTTGCTCAGGAAATCGTTGCAGGCAGTTGCGAGAAAGCAGACTGAAAAAGCGGCAATGATTATTTTTTTCATAATACGTTCCTCCAAATCAGAATGTTATGTTAACTCCAAGGGACAGGGACATAAAGGTCGGGTAGGCGGTGCCGTTCAGGGTGTTGGAAGAGAAGTCGGTATCGCCTCCGTCGATGCCTTCCGGATCGAGGTTGGGAGCCCATTTGTGGAGAGGAGTGAAGGTCAGGAGATTCTCGCCGTTGATGAAGACCTTGAGGGCCTCGAAACCGATCTTGCGGCAGATCTTCTCATTGAAAGAGTAGCTGAGTTCCAGATTCTTCAGACGCAGGTAGGCGGCGTTCTGCATATACCTGGTGTTAGGGGTGGAAAGAACAGTCTTCTGGTCTTCGGAATTGGTCTGGTAGGTGGTAGGCCTGGGCCAGTAAGCGGTGTCCCAGTTGGTACAGTTGCCGGCCTCGTCGAACTGGGCGACGGTAGGATTGGTCAGCCTGTGGATGGTGGGGGTGAAGTAGAAGAACGGACGGGCGTACCTGCCCCAGAAGTAACCGGAGTCATATCCGGGATACCAGTCCCTCTTGCCTACGCCCTGGAAGAACACGTTCAGGCCGATGCCGTTCCAGGATGCGTTGAAGTTGAGGCCGAAGCGGTAACGGGGAAGGCTGTTGCCGATGATGCTGAGGTCGCCGTGCTTCTCGACGGTCAGGAGGTCATAGTTGATCTCGCTGCTGAGGTCGAGGTCGGCGAACTTGACCTGGCCGGGATAGACATCGTTGTTGACGGTCTGCTTGAAGTTCTGCTTGGCGGAATTGGCAATGTCGTCCCAGTCCTTGAAGAGACCGACTACGGTGTAGCCCCACATTTCTCCGAGTTCCATACCCTCGTAGTAGTCTGGACGGCCCATATTGTCAATCAGGTTGGCGATGGTGCCGAGCTTCTTGCCGTCGTTGCCGTTGAACTTGGTCACGAAGGAGCGGCTGTCCCAGAGGCTGCCCTTGACGCTGTAGGAGAAGGGCTTGCCTGCGAGCTTAAACTGGTCCCTCCACTGGATGGAGAACTCCCAGCCGTCGGTGCGGAGCTCGGCGTTGTTGCCCTTGGGCACGGAGGCGCCGAACACGCCGGGAAGTGTCTCGCCGGCGGTGTACATATCCTTGGTCACGCGGCGGTAGATGTCGAATGTAGCGGACAGGCGGTTGTGCAGGATGTCCACGTCGATACCGGCGTCATAGGTGGTGGCGGTCTCCCAGGTCAGGGACTCGGGGACGGTGCTGGCCACGCTGGTGATGATGGGAAGGTTGCCGCCGATGGTGATGTCGGTAGCCTTCGAGAGGGTCATTTCGGAAGTGTACTTGTACGGCGACACGCTGCCGTTGCCGATGGAGCCGGCAGACACGCGGATTTTCAGATTGTCCACCAGGGGCTTCATCCAGCCCATCCACTTCTCGTCGGAGATTCTCCATCCCAGGGAACCTGAGGGGAAGAAGCCCCAGCGGCTGTAGGTCGGGAACTTGGAAG
This sequence comes from Bacteroidales bacterium UBA4284, assembly GCA_002395925.1. The sequence goes on along the minus strand of DGVM01000170.1, from coordinate 4,819 downwards.
AACCGTCGTAGCGTCCGCTCACCTCGAAGAGATAGCGGCTCAGAAGATTGTAATTGACCCTGAAGAAGGCGCCCATGTAGGCCCACTCGTTACCGGCCTGGGTAATGGTGGCCTCACCGTCCATAAGGGCGAATGAAGGCTTGTCGGTGGTGAATCCGACGCGAGATGCATTCAGAGTGCTGTATGTACTCCATTCCACGTTGTAACCCAGAAGGGCCGTGAGAGAATGGTTCTTGCCCAGCTTCGGCGTCCAGGTGGCATAGGCGTTGGCGCTCTGATAGAGAGTATGGTAATCTATCTTCTGGAGCTTCTCACCCGCGGTTTCACTTTCGGACACGAACACTCCGGGATACTTGGAATAGTCCACCATCTTCTGTACCAGCATATACTGACGCTCGGTGATATTGAACGAATAGTCAGCCTGGAACTTCAGGACATCTTTCCAAAGGTCAATGTCCAACGCTGTCTTGTTCCTGAGGTACAAGTAGTTATCCTTGCGGTAGTTCTTGCCTTCGGCGTAGGCTGCATAACCGGTACCCACCGCTGCCGGAGTCCAAGAACCGTCGGGGTTGGTGAGTCCAACCATAGGATTGGCCCAGTGTTCCATGATTCGCATGACGCTCTGGCCTGCCTGCTGACGAGGCAGGTAGGTGTCGTCGATGGAAATGCTCATGTTGTCGGAGAGCTTGAGCCAGGGACGGATCTTGAGGGTGCCTTTTGCCCTGAGGTTGTACTTTTTGTAATCCTCGTTACCCACTTTGAACACACCCTGCGAATCGTAGAAACGGCCGGAAATGTAGTAGTCGGCATTCTCGTTTCCTCCAGAGACGGACAGATTGTGTTCCGTTGAATAATGGAAGTCACGATAGAATGCTCCGAGCCAGTCGAAGTTGTCGTAGTAGGCATAACCGAAGCCGGATACATCGTAATTCTCTTCCACCTTGGGGAGGCTGGGATCCAGTTTGCGGCGGGCGATCTCGTCGTAGATAGCCTGCGAATAAGGAGCCTTGTTGTCGAGGTGGTTGAGCCTTGACTTGGATCCGTTGTAGTAACCGTCGTACACGGCGATCCAGATGTCCAGCCACTCGTTGGAGTCGTGAATGTCATCGGGAATGACTGTCCTGCGGTTCACGATGAACGATCCGTTATAGTTGACCACGGGACGGCCCTTGGTGGCGTTCTTGGTTGTGATGAGAATCACACCGAAAGCTCCCCTTGCTCCGTAAACGGCGGTGGAGGAAGCGTCCTTAAGCACGGATACGCTCTCAACGTCCTGAGGGTTAACCATTGCCAGGCTGCCTTCCACGCCGTCGATCAACACAAGCGGGCTGCCGCCGTTCACCGAGAGCGTTCCGCGGATGTTGATGGAAGCGGAACTGTTGGCGCCGCCGTTGCTGGAAGAAATATAGACGGAGGGGTCGGCTCCCTGCAGGGCGTTGACGGCCGAAACGACGGGACGCTGGTTCAGCACCGAGCCGTCCACGACACCTACCGAACCGGAAAGCGTGCTCTTTTTCTGTGTGCCGAACCCTACCACAACGATCTCATCGAGGAGATTTCCCGAATCATCAAGTACAATGTTGTAAGGAGCACGCTCGTTTCCGGTCAGATCGATTTCCGTATCGGCATATCCGACGTAAGAGACGATGATCCGCGCCGGGAACCGGATCGAGGGGATCTCATAGGCGCCGTTCTCGTCTGCAATATAACCTTTGTCAGTCCCGGCGATTTTGATGGCGGCTCCGGGAAGGGGTTCGCCCGCCGAATCAGACACGGTTCCCCGCAGGGAATTTTGCGCCTTTACCGAAAAGGGGATAATGAGCAAAAGAAGATAAAGAATGGTTATTTTTTTCATATTGCGTGGTTATCGTTCCTTCCTTTGGAAGTGCACAAAATTATGAATAACCCCACGCACGCACAAGACGGGCAGCGCATTTTCAAGGTTACTGTCAAAACAGAAACAAAGTAATCAATTGAAAAACAATATACATATTCGAAAAATATTAAAGTTGTTTTCAAACTTGTTTCTTCGTATATTTGCACCATGAAAGTACAGAAACACCCCATTGCGAAGGCAATCGCGGCCGTCCTGTCGGCGATGCTCGCGGTCTCTTGCATCATCGATTCTCCCTTGTCCCGGAAGCTCGATGAACTCGACGCAGCGCTCGCCCGGCAAAAAGAATACACGGCCGCATTCGAGGAGGGAGCCGTTCCGCTCCGCGACAGTCTCCTCAATTCCAAAAGCGACTCGGTCCGCTGGGAAGCCGCTTATGGGATCTTTTCCATCTACAAATGCACGCAGATGGATTCCGCCCTGTATTATCTGAGAATTATGAAACAACTCTCCCGGGATTATCCCCACGAATCATTCCTGAGCAGGGTCGAAGAGGCGGCCGTCAATATTTCCGCACGTAACTATCCCGCCGTCAGGACATTCCTTGCCGGCATAGACACGTCGGCGCTGAATGCGAAAGAGAAAGACCGGTACTACGAAACCATCCTGCTGCTGTATGCCACCGAAGCCCACGACGAAACCCTGACAAAGGAAGAGCGGGAGCACAGCATCCGGCTCCGGCACGCAACCCGGCGGCAATACATCGAATCTTCCGTCGTCGATCCCTTCGAGGCCGTGAGAAGGCCTGCCATCCAGCTGTACGAAGACGGGCAGCCCGAGAAAGCCATTCCCATTCTCAAGAACCTCATCGAGACCGCCCCGCCCGGGCTCAAGGCCCACGCCTGCTACAGTCTCGCCAAGGCCTATCAGGCCGCCGGACAGCGGCAAGAAACCGAATTCTGGTTCGCCCAGAGCGCCATTGAAAACATCAAGCGGCCTTCCGCGGAGCACCTCTCCCTCTATGAACTCTCCATGATGCTTTTCGAAGACCGCCATCTGAGCCGGGCCCTGACCTACAGCCAGGCCGTCCTGGAGAGCGAGCTCGAGAGTCATTACAATACCTGGATCATCAACTCGGCCAATTCCCAGCTGGGCATCGTGCGCGCCTACAACTATCGCGAAAAACAGCAGAAGAATCTCGTCCTGTTCATCACCATCCTGATAACCCTGCTCTCGCTCACGACCTTTGTCATCGGCCTGAGGAGCAACCGCCAGGCACAGAAAATCCGGCGGATGAACCGCCTGCTGGAAGAGGCCGGGAAGATCAAGGAAGGGTATGTCTTCCGCTATATCCTGCTCTCCTCCCAATACCGGAGAAAGATCGAAGAATACCGCCACAGTCTCCGCGTCACCCTCAAGGAAGAAGGCGTGGACGCCCTCAAGAAGAAACTGAGGGAGACCCAGATAGAGAATCTCAATTCCTCGCAGTTCTACGCCCTCTTCGACGAAACATTCCTGGGCATTTTCCCGGACTTCGTGTCCCACGTCAATTCCCTGCTCAAAGAGTCCGCCCGGTTCCGGGTCGGCGAAGAAGACGAGCTCCCGACCGGCCTCCGCATCCTCGCCGTCATCAAGCTCGGCATCACGGAAAGCGGCAAGATCGCCCAGTTCCTCGACTGCGCCATCAGCTCCGTTTACACGCATCGCAGCCGTCTCCGCAACGCCGCCCTCTGCCCCCCGGCGGAGTTTGAGCAGCGCGTAGCGGAAACTTAGTCAGTCCCTATTTTATATTGCTCAAAATCATTATATCTGCAACATACTGGTAATTGATTGGATATGAAAAGGTTATTGCTTTCCTTAGCCGCCATGCATCTTCAGCAGATACTGAAGAGTTCATGAATTGAATGCACCTTTATTTTACTCCTATTTTACACCTAACTACTCTTTCTATTTTGTAAATCATTGATTAATAATGATATAATAAAGCGCGTTCGAGTCTCGTTTTCCGCTCTTCGAAAGCGCTTCAACAAAACAGAAGCGCTTTTTTTTGTTTTAACTTTTATCTATATTTGCGGTGGTATGAAGTTGATTCGAAGAAATATGGCTCAAATTATCGCTTTGTGTGAAAAACACAAGGTGCTTCAGCTATATGTCTTCGGGTCTATTTTGACAGATAAGTTCAACAAGGATAGCGATGTTGATTTCACCGTCATCTTTGACCGTAGCGCGTTACCTTTGCTGGTTTATGGAGAGAACTATTTCGATTTCAAGTTCGCTCTGGAAGACTTACTGAAGCGGGATGTGGATTTAGTGGAATACAACGCTGTCAAAAATCCATACTTCAAGGAAGAACTTGACGAGACCAAACAGCTTATCTATGGACAGGCATCATAAAGCACATTTGTACGATATCAGTACGGCTATTGACGAGGTCTATTCATTCTTTGAACAGGTCCCCAAGCGCTTCGACGAATACCAGAAGAATCTGATGCTCCGTCGTGCCATAGAAAGGAATATCGGCATCATCGGAGAAGCAACCAGCAAACTGTTGAAAGAGAATCCGGAGATTGCCATTTCGCATTCCAAGGCCATTATCGCAACAAGGAACCGAGTGATTCACGATTATGCTGCAGTAACCGATGATGTTATGTGGAAAATCGTCATCAATGACCTTCCTAAACTCAAAGAAGAAGTAACAGCCTTGCTCTCAGACAAGGAGTAAATTGCGAAGGACAGACACGCGCTCACACATTCCTAAAAGACGCCTTCAACCGCTACGAAAAGCCACTATTTTTACTCCTATTTTACTCCCCGTGTCTTTTCAGAATTACGCAAACTATTCATTATAAGCGATATGCGAGAAAGCAATCGAGTCTCGTTTTCCGCTCTGAGAGGGTGACGCAGTCAATGCGCCACCCTTTTTCGTTGTCCCCGGCCTTCCAACGTGCCCCCGTCCAACGTGCCACGTTGACAACCAGAGTGCCG
>DGVM01000206.1 GCA_002395925.1 Bacteroidales bacterium UBA4284 | reverse complement strand
CCCTACTTCCGCAAACTCCAGATGGAGGGCGAAAGCGGACGCAAAAAGATGAACCAGATGACCCGTGTGCTCACGATCATCGTCATCATCATCCAGGCTCCCGCTTACCTCGCTTCGGTGCACGCGCAGATCCCTGCAGATGCATTCGTAGCGGTTCGCAATCTCGGGTGGAGCAACTTTATGTTCAATCTTGTTTCCACTCTGATCCTCATGTCCGGTTCGATGTTCGTAATGTGGCTCGGTGAGCGCATCACCGACCGCGGTATCGGCAACGGTATCTCCATCATCATCATGATCGGTATCGTAGCCCGCCTGCCTTACTCCATCGCTGCCGAAGTGACCGAGAAGATGACCACCACCAACGGAGGTCTCCTGCTTCTCATCATCGAGTTCGTCATCTGGTTCTTCGTGATCATCGCGGCCATCGCCCTCGTTCAGGCTGTCCGCAAGGTCCCTGTCCAGTATGCCAAGAGAGTTATCGGTAACCGTCAGTACGGTGGTGTACGCCAGTACATCCCTCTGAAGATCAATGCCGCCGGCGTTATGCCTATCATCTTCGCCCAGGCACTGATGCTCTTCCCGGTTCTCTTCTCCCGCTGGGATGCAACCCGCGGACTCGCTGCCACTCTTGGTAACTACACCGGATTCTGGTACAACTTCCTGTTCTTCATCCTCGTGATCGTCTTCACATACTTCTACACAGCCGTGACCGTCAACCCGACGATGATGGCAGAAGATATGAAGCGCAACGGCGGATTCATCCCCGGTGTCAAGCCCGGCAAGAAGACCGTTGAGTATCTCGACTCCATCATGTCGAGGGTTACTCTCCCCGGTTCCATCGCTCTCGGCTTCATCGCGATCCTTCCCGCCCTTGCAATGATCCTCGGAGTGTCCAACTCGTTCGCAAGCTTCTACGGCGGCACCTCGCTGCTCATCCTTGTGGGCGTCGTTCTCGACACGCTGCAGCAAGTTGAAAGTTATCTGCTTATGCGTCACTACGACGGCCTCATGAAGACCGGCCGTATCAGCGGACGCTCAGGTATGTAGTTCTTTGAAAAAGACAAAGGAAGATGGTTAAGCCCAAGACAGAAGAAGAAATCGAGATCCTGAGAGAGAACGCAATTCTCGTCTCCAAGACGCTGGCTGAGGTCGGTAAGAGAGTCGCCCCAGGTGTGACAACCAACGAGTTGAACAGGGTGGCTGAGACCTTCATCCGCGATCATGGCGCGATCCCCGGTTTCCTCGGCTATGAGGGTTTTCCCGCAACGCTCTGTCTCTCTGTCAACGACGTCGTCGTCCACGGTTTTCCGTCGGACTATGTCCTCAAGGAAGGCGACGTGGTGTCGGTAGACTGCGGTACTTTGTACAAAGGATATTACGGTGACTCCGCATACACCTTCCCGGTCGGGGAGGTGGATGCGAAGACCCGCAAACTCCTCGATGTCACAAAGGCCTCGCTCTACAAGGGGATAGAAGCGGCTGTGGCAGGCGGCAGGGTCGGCGACATCGGATACGCGGTGCAGTCGTATGCCGAATCATTCGGTTTCTCCGTAGTGCGTGAGCTCGAAGGCCACGGACTCGGACGGGATATGCACGAACAGCCCGGAGTGCCCAATTACGGGCGCAAGGGTCACGGTTCGCATCTCGTAGACGGAATGGTCATCTGTATTGAGCCTATGATCAACGCGGGCGGACGCGGGGTCTACCTCGACCGCAACGGTTGGGCAGTCCACACCGCCGACCGCGCCAAATCGGCCCACTACGAGCTTACGGTTGTTGTCCGTCGCGGACATGCTGAGCAGCTGTCAACCTTTGATTTTATCGAGAAAGATCCGACAATCAATTTCTAAAGAGAATTTCAATGTCAAAACAAGTAGCTATCGAACAAGACGGTAAGGTCGTCGAAACTCTGCCCAACGCAATGTTCAAGGTGGAGCTCGAAAACGGCCACGTCCTTCTGTGCAACATCTCAGGAAAGATGAGAATGCATTTTATCCACATCCTTCTCGGAGACAGAGTGAGAGTTGAAATCTCTCCTTATGACTTGACCAAGGGTAGAATATCTTTCAGATACAAATAAAATTTTCACTATTATGAAAGTCAAAACATCCATCAAGAAGCGCAGCGAAGATTGCAAGATCGTCCGTCGTAAAGGCCGCCTTTACGTGATCTGCAAGAAGAACCCCAAGTTCAAGATGCGTCAGGGATAATAGTTAACAAGTTTAAACAATAACTAAAGTATAAATTATGGCACGTATAGCCGGTGTTGATTTACCCAACAACAAAATCGGAGAAGTAGGTCTGACTTACATTTTCGGAATCGGCCGCTCTTCGGCAAAGAAGATTCTTTCCGAGTGCGGAATCGACTCATCGATCAAGGTCGGTGACTGGGATGATGAGCAGATTGCTGCAATCCGTAACAAAATCGCTTCCGAGTACCGTATCGAAGGTGAGCTCCGTACCTCCGTCCAGATGGACATCAAGCGCCTCATGGACATCGGTTGCTACCGTGGAATCCGCCATCGTAGCGGCCTCCCCGTTCGCGGACAGAGCACCAAGAACAACGCCCGTACAAGGAAGGGCAAGAAGAAGACTGTTGCCAACAAGAAGAAGGCGACCAAGTAAAAATTGATGAACTATGGCAAAGAAAACAACAACATCCAAGAGGGTTGTCAAGGTTGACGCTTATGGCGAGGCCCATGTTTCATCAACCTTCAACAACGTAATCGTTACGCTTACCAACGCCCAGGGTCAGGTGATCAGCTGGGGTTCGGCAGGCAAGTGCGGCTTCCGCGGAAGCAAGAAGAACACTCCTTACGCTGCTCAGATGGCAGCCGAGGATGCAGCCAAGACTGCATTCGACGCTGGTCTTCGCAAGGTCAAGGTATATGTAAAGGGCCCGGGCGCAGGCCGTGAGTCTGCCATCCGTACCATCAACAACGCAGGCATCACCGTTACCGAGATCATCGACGTGACCCCTATGCCTCACAACGGATGCCGCCCTAAAGGACGTCGTAAAGTTTAATTTTTAAAAGTTAAGAATTATGGCAAGATATACCGGTCCCAGCACCAAAATCGCACGTAAGTTCGGTGAGCCTATCTTCGGAGGAGACAAGTATTTCGAGAAGAGAAATTTCCCTCCGGGACAGCACGGTCTCGCCGCTAAGCGCAAGAAATCCAAAGAGTACGGCACCCAGCTCAAGGAGAAGCAGAAAGTCAAATACATGTACGGTGT
>DGVM01000118.1 GCA_002395925.1 Bacteroidales bacterium UBA4284 | reverse complement strand
CGACATCTGGATGTCGCGGGCGATGTTCAGCTCGCTTTCGATTGAAGCCCGCTGGGCCGTCGCGGCCGTGAGCTGGGCGACATAAGTGGACAGCGAGTGCTGCATATCCTCGAATGAATCCCGCAGGCGGCATATTTCGTCCCGGCGCTTGATTCTGGGAAGCTCCGTCTTAAAGTTGCCCTTGGCTATTTCTTCAGCCGAGGCAGCGAGTTTGACAAGGGGCCTGGTGGTGCTGTGGATGCTCATCCGGCACACTATCATTATCACTATCACGGCAAGGCCGATGAACAGCAGCATAAGAAAGCCCAGAAGCACACCCGGGAGGGCTATCGACTTGACCGGCACGACGATGCCCATCGACCAGCCCGTGCTCTGGAGAGGCCCGTAGTACACGTAAACAGCCTGTCCGTTGACGTAGATTTGCGCCGACCCGGACTTGCCTTCCATCATATCACGGCCGGCTTTTATGTAGCTGCCGTCATCGTCCGGATCGGCATAATCGAAAAAGGTTTTCTTGAGGACGCGGCTGGTGTCGGGGTGTACGATGAATTCACCGTTGTTGCCAAGTATGAAGCTGTAGGTGCAGTATGTCGGGTCGCCTTCGATGAAACTGAAGGTTGAGGTGCGGCGGGCATTTTCCTTGGTGTCGTTCTCCTCAAGCTGCGTTTTGAGCCATTCCAGCTTAAGGTCGGCTCCCATCACGGCCACGGTGTTGCCTTTGCGGTCGCGCACGGGGAGCGAGTAGGTGCATACCACGGCACGTGCGCCGTCCTGGTCGAAGTAAGGGTCCGACCAGTGGCCTTCCGGATGCTCCAAGCCGTTCTTATACCACTCCATACCGAAATAATCGTGCTGCCTGGATCCTATCTGCCGTATGTTGATTTCACCTGCGACAGAGTCCCGCGAGGCGTAAGGCTCGAACCACCGTCCGGCCTCGCTGAAGTAATTGGGGATGAATCCGACGCAGGTCCCGTTTACATAGGGGTTGAGGAGGAGCTCGTCGGCCAGGGCGGAGCAAACATTGGAGGGCCTGGCAAGGTTGTAGCTGATTTCGTCTTCTATGTTGGCGGCGGAAATCTCCACGGCGGACAGCCAGAGATCCATTTCTTCATTGGTGATTTCCATCACGTCAATGAAGTGGGAGCCGATTTGCTGCCCGAACCTCGTCACTGAATGGTAGAAGACCCATCCTGAAAGCAGCAGCATCGTCACCAGCACGATGGCTATGACCCTGTTGGTGATGCGCCTTGAAAACGAACGCGGATATTTCTTCTTCATTCAGGAAATGTTTTAATTATTGCCGCCGTAAATATACAAAATAGATTTTGATTGCGCTCCCTTCCGGCTCCTTTCCTGTATTCTTGTCATTGCCGCTCGTATTTTTTTACTATATTTGGGGACTGAAGAGGCTAAGCGACAGTAGATAAACACTTTTCGATACAATTAAAACAGTTAGTTCCTTATGAAAAAAGTAGTCATTGCAGGAGGCGGCGTGCTTGGGAGCCAGATAGCGTTCCAGGCAGCTTATTGTGGTTTCGATGTAACGATTTGGCTTCGCAGCCAGGGAAGCATAGGCCGTACCCAGCCCAAAATCGACAGTCTTCTCAAATCCTACACGGATGCGATTTCCCTGATGGCTTCCGAGCAGGGCGGCGCTTCCTGGTGCCGCGGCATCGCCGACGCCGACGGCTTTGACCCTGAAGCGTGCCGCCGGGAAGCGCAGAATGCCTATTCATCCATAAAGCTCGAACTGGATATGGCCAAGGCTGCCGCCGACGCCGACATCATCATCGAGTCCGTCGCCGAGAATGTAAAGGACAAGATTGCTTTCTATCAGGCACTTGCGCCGCTTATGCCGGCAAAGACCATACTCTGCACCAACTCCTCCACGCTTCTGCCCTCCACCTTCGCGGCACATACGGGCCGTCCCGACAAATACCTCTCGCTGCACTTCGCCAACTCGATTTGGAAGAACAATACGGCAGAGGTGATGGCCCAGGACAAGACCTCCAAGGAGTCGTTCGATGCCGTAATGGCATTCGCCAACGAAATCCGTATGGTAGCCCTCCCCGTCAACAAGGAGAAGAACGGATACCTTCTCAACTCTATGCTGGTGCCCTTCCTGCTTTCCGGACTCGACCTGTACGTCAACGGCGTCAGCGACCCCGAGAGCATCGACAAGGCCTGGAAATATGGCACCGGTGCGCCCAGAGGGCCGTTTGAGATTTTCGATGTGGTCGGAATCAACACCGCATACAACATCGTCCTCCAGTATCAGAAGGTCCCCGGACTCTTCAGCCCGCTGCTCCGTAAGATGATGATGCCCTACAATTTCAAGGGTATGATAGAAGTCTTCCGCAAGATGATTGCGGACGGCAAGCTCGGCAAGAGTTCAGGCGAGGGCTTCTACAAATATTAGCAGCCCGTGTAATTTTGCCGGGTAAGATATCTCGGACGTATGCCGGCCGGGAGACGGCTGGCAGGCCGCGGCTTTTGCTGGTATGCTTTTTGCGCGCTGCTGCCCCTAAACTTTGTTTTATGACTACGCGATTGAAAATCTTCACGCTTGCGGCGTTTTCCCTCCTGCTTGCCGGAAGCATCCATACCAAGGCCCAGATTGTCCTCAGCCCTTCATTCTCGCCCGACAGGGACAAGTCTTTGGTGGAAATCGGCAGGATAGGGCAGGACGCAGAAAGCAATTCCGAGCATACTCACATAACCAGCGGCTACTTCCTTTACGCCAAAATTTTCCCCGACAGAATCGTCTATACAATCACCTGTGAATCAAGGGATAACGCAAGGGCGGTGATGGAAATCGCCCTCGGTACGACCTTTGACGGCCTCAAGGCGAGCCTGGATACAATGCTTGACTGGCTGCACAGCACGACCTCCGGCGAGAGCATCGGTTTCACCGACATCGAGGGCCGGCAGTTTCAACTCGTCCGGGAGATTTTCGGTTTCAGGGTGCTGGAATTATCGGGAAACGCTTCAATTAATGGGTCCTGCATCTTTACAGGGCAGCAGTTGGCTATGGCAAAATACAAACTGAACAAGAACGCCGCCCGCAAGATTCAGGCCCGTATTGCTTCGCTCGGACTGACGGACAGCCCGTCCGCCGAGGAATTCCGGGATTCATCGTGCCGATAGGCCGTATCCTGCCACTTGCCTCCCTGGAAACGGTGCATTTCTTCAGTGAGGTGGTCCCAGCGGAGGGCGTCGCCCTTGTCGGGGTAGAACTCCCAGAATTCTCCGCCTATGAAGGTATAGAAGCGGCTGATGTCCGTGCACATACCGAAGGTCGGCAGGACGGAAATGGGAATGTCCCAGGATGTGTGCCCGCCCTTGACGGTGCCGTCGAAATGCAGGCCGGCGGCCGAGAGCGTGAGGGTCCCGTCGCCGCATATTTCGGAGGTCTTTCCTCCCGTAAGATATTTATAATCAGGAAGGAGGCCGATGCGCACGTGGCCGCTGTAGCTGAATCCCGGCTCGCGTACGTCACTGGCGGCGCGCTTCCGTTCGAGCAGCGTCCAGTCGGTGACCAGCGGCGGGCAGACTGAATCGGGTCCCGCCGGGCGGATGGCGCCGTACTCGTCTATTTCCACCTTGTTGCCACATTCGGTGCAGGTGAGCGTGGTGGCGTCGCTGACCATCTTGTGCATAGCGCCGCACTTGGGACACATATACAGCAGCGTCTCCAGCTTTTCGGCCGGCCTGCCCTTGGCGTCGAACTTGATTTTCTCCACGGCGTTCCACATATAGTCGTCGTGCGCCAGCAGGCGGTTCATCCGGTCCTCTATCTGCACGTCGCTGAGCTGCTTGAGCTCGTCGGCCGTGAACATCCTGTCCACCACCACCTCGGTGCGCCCCGGACGCTGCTTCTGGCAGTGCTTCGTGTTGCTGAGGTAGCCGCCTTTTATCTTTGTGTAATAGACGTTTACGCCGAGCTTCTTGAGCAGCTTGCCGGTGCCCCACATAACGGGCTGCGCCATTCCCGTGATGGAGTTCATTCCCTCCGGCATAAAGCAGATGTTGCCGCCCTCGCTGATGATGCGCATCATAGACTGCACGGCGTGCAGGTCGGGCGTGAAATTGCGCTTGGGGATGACCTGGGCCACCTTGAGCAGGATATTGGTAGGGAAGACAAAGAATTCGTTGTAACCGACCACGTAGTTAAGCCTCTTTGAGCCGACGGCCGGCGCGGTATAGACATAGTCGATGCGGGATGCGTGGTTGGCTACGAGCACGATGGGGCCTTTGTCTTCGGCGGGCCGGGCCTTGTAGATGAACTTAATCTTGAGAGGTGCGCCGATAATGGCGACCACAAGCCTCAGGATGGCATAAAGCACCGGATTCGGCTTGTGCTCGCGTTGCTCCTGCAGGCGCGCGGCAATAGTTCTTTTCATAAGATAAGGTCTTATTACAGACTGCAATTATAACACATTCTGTGAAATCAAGCAAATTAGCGGGCGATTATGCGTAATTGAAAGTCGAATGAAACTCCCGGCAACCGTTTCTGCCGCCCTCTCGTGTGTATAACCGCTCTTTCTGCCCACCGGCCAGTACAAATTGCAGCAGGATAGTGATAGTAAGGCTCAAATGAAGCCAGGTTACCCTACTTAAGGGAGGAATTCGTGGATATGGAAGGATGGCAGGTCTTCGGCTACAAAGCTTCAATCTCTTTAAGCGTTAATCCGGAAGCTTGCGCTATGTCGCTAGCCTCGAAGCCGAGTTCTTTAAGGGCCTTCGCGGTTTTGGCCCTTCCTTCAGCAATTCCCTCTGCCTTCCCCTTGGCATAAAATTCCTCGGCTATTTCCTGGCGGTCCTCGTCAGTGAGGTATGAGCGTATATCGTTGTCGAACATAGAGCGAAAGTATTGAAGTTTATCCCTATCCGGAATCGGAGATTGCAGGCTGGACTCGAAAATGGTGTCGTACTTGCTGCCAAAAATCTCCGGTTTACTTGCAAAATTACGCATATTTTGCAGAATATCAAACCACACCTCCACGGGAGTAAGCGACTTGCCAGGTTTGCTTGCCAGACGTGGCAGTTCGCACAAGTAGATATTCAGGATATTGGGCGTCAAATATGCCTCTCCCCCAACCTCGCTGAGCAGGTAGTGATAGATGAGCTTGTCAGTATCGTGCCTGAGACGGAAGTTCATAAAGCAAATCACATATATCGGCATCAACTTGCCGTATGAATCTCCCTTGCGCAGCTCGGTATGGATCATTGAAGCCCCATAATACACCAGCCTTTTGCGCAGGTGCTCCTTGTCCCCGCGTTGCATTTCTACTATGATTTTCCTTCCGTCTTTGGTATGGCACAGGACATCCATAATAACTTTCTTGTCGTCTCCCTTCCATAGGTCAATCTCGTTGGGATCGTACTCGATATGGACAATCTCCTCCGGGAGGATGTCGTTTAGAAGCAGCATAAGATTCTTCTCGTTGTGCCCGAACACGTGTTTGAAAGCCCAGTCGCACATAAGGTCGATGTATGTGCTGGTGGCGATTCTGAGGATGAGGTCTTCTTTTTCTTCCTGCGAGAGTTTGCGATAGCGGTCGTACTCGTTGACGATGGCCTCGTATTGAGCAAATTGCTCCGGGGTGAGAGTTGTTTTCATAGTCAAAAGTCTTTAATATTCACCGTAAAGATATGAAAAGTAATCGCCCCTGGCAACAACCGATTGCAGATTTTGCGAATATTTATAGATAAACAAAAACCATAAAAAACATTTTTTGAAAGAATCGAAAGCTTGTTTTTTAACGGAAATGCTGTACTTGTCTGCCACCCCGGAATCAGTATGGATGGGCGGAAACTTCTGCCCGTCAGCATATTTTTTGCCGCATACTTTATTTTGCATATATTTGCAAAAGTATTGACCACATAATATGCACGCCAAAAGATTATTAGCCGTTTTCGCGATATTGTCTGCCGTATCGTGCGGCAGGTCGCAGTTGTCCGACAGCATTGAGAGCAGCCTCGTGGACCTGGACGGCTATCTGGCGTCCCGCAGCGTGTACGAAGCCCGGAAGAGAGACCAGCTGGAAGCCCTTCGGAAACTCCTTAATTCCAGTACCGAGCCCTCGAAGCGCTATGAAATGAGCCTGGAGCTTGCTGGCGAGTACTTTTCATACAATTTCGATTCTACGCAGTTCTACCTGTTCCAGAGCATACAGATAGCCCGGGAGATGGGCGACCGGGAGCTGTCCGACGGCGCCGTGATAGCCCTCGGACATCTGTATGCTAAATCCGGACACTTTATGGAGGCATACCGGCGCCTGTATGAGCAGGTCGATACTTCTATGCTTTCACCGGCCCTGCGTGCCGACTATCTGTTTACCTTATACGATTTTTCGCGGGACCTTGCAGGCAACTCCGGTATGGCGGAAAGCCTTTCCGTCCCGGACCGGTCCGAATATGCCGAGGAACTGCTGGCCCTCCTGCCCGCCGATTCGGAGAAGTGTCTCCAGGTCAGGATAGACCGTCTGGTGCAGGAAGGGAAGATGGAGTCTGCCGACAGCCTCTGCCGGATACTCCTCGCCCGTACTGATCCCAATGTGCATAAATATGCAATCTATGCCTACGAGATGGGTGAGATTGCTAATCGCCGGGGTCGGCCGGAAGAGCAGCTGGAATGGCTTATAAAATCGGCGGAATGTGATATCATCAATTCAGTCAAGGACTACGCCTCGCTCACGATGGTGGCGCAGAACCTCCTGCAGACAGACCTGGACAGGTCGTTCCGTTATCTCAGGATAGCCCAGGAGGACGCCCTCGCGTACAATGCAAAGCTTCGCCCCTGGCAGATTTCGCTTTTCTTTATGGAAATAGAGAACGCATATACGGACCGCCAGAGCAAGGTAAGCCGGGCAATGTATGTGGTGTCAATTCTCTTTGCCATACTTACGCTTATCCTGTCGCTGCTTGCCTTCTCCCTGAGAAACCGCTCCCGTAAACTCTCCCGCACGCGCGCCGAGCTCGAGGGCAGCAATATGCGCCTGGGTATGGCGAATGCAAGCCTGAACGACCTCAATGCCCGCCTGTCCAAGGCTGACAAGATAAAGGAAGACTTCATAGTGGGCTTTCTCCATCAGCTCTCCGAGAATGTGGCCGGGCAGAGGGCGGAGGACAACAGGATGCGTAACCTCCTCAAGCAGAATAAATCCGCCCAGCTGCTGCGGGAACTCGATCTTTCCTCCCGCTCGGAAAAGAGCCTCAAAGAATACTACCGGACTTTCGATACCACTTTCCTCGGCCTCTACCCTGATTTCGTGGAGCAGTTCAATGCCTTGTTGAAAGAAGAGTCCCGATTCCATCTGAAGGAGGGGACGCTGAATACGGAACTCCGCATTTTCGCGCTTATCCGTCTCGGGATTGATGACTCCCGGGAAATCGCCTCGATTTTGCACTACTCCCTGAGCACTATCTACAACTAGAAG
>DGVM01000140.1 GCA_002395925.1 Bacteroidales bacterium UBA4284 | reverse complement strand
GCGATGTAAACGTCGTTCTGCTTGGAGCCTGCGGATGCTGCGTTCCAGTTATCCCAAACCATGGTGTAGTTAGGAGTGGAGGTGCCGGTTGCAGGGATGGCGTCGCCGCCGCTGGGCAGAGCCCTGTCGTAGATGTTGTGATCGAAGGTGGAACCGCTCACGGGGACGTAATCCCAACCTACGGTCTCGGGCTGTCCGCCGATGAGGTAACCGTTGAGCTTGAAGGTGTTGGCAGTGATGTCAATGAGTGCGTCAGGCTCCTCGGATGCAGGGAGTGTGGGGTTCTTTGCCAGCTGGATTGCGTGGTTGTTGTCCTTGAGCTGGGTGATACCGGGCTGATAGCCGACGGTGCTCTTGAGAAGGGCGGTACCGTAGTTGATGTTGTACTGCATGGCAACGCTGCGGGTGGTGGAGATCACGTGGCCGTTCTTGGTCCAGTCAACGTTGTTGTTGTTGACGCCGGCTGCCCACTGTGCGTCTGCATCCCAGTTGGTTACGCCCTGAGGATAGTCAGCCTCGACATGTGCGTCGTCGGTGACACGGATAGGGCTGTTGCCGAAGTAAGTGAGCTCTGCAGGGTAGTAAACATTGTAGATGGAGGTGCTGGAGGTGGAGAGAAGCGGGGTGTTGGGGCTGTATTTCCACTTGATGGTACCGGGAGTGGTAACCTGACCGGCGTTGTCGGTGGACTTGGTGGTCTCAACGATGAGCTGTGCGCATCCCTTGGGGACATCGAAGCTCACGTCAGGCCACTCGGAGAGTGCGGAACCGGAACTGCCCTTGCGGGTGATCTTGTCGGTGGCGCCGGTGTAGCCGGTGGCGGACTTTACCTGGTCGGCGGTCTTCCACTCGAGGGTGGGGGCGGTGCCGTTGAAGCAGGCGTCGATACGGGAGATTATGTTCTCTGCAAGAGCCTTTGCGGTGGCCTCGTAGCGGGAGTTTGCAGTGGTCTCGTGGATCTTGTTCAGGACGAACTTGAGGTCGCCGATGGTACGCTCGACGGAAGAACCGCTACCTGCGCGGACACCGTTGGGGTTGATGGTTGCGAGGGTGGCAAGAGCGTCGCCGAGGATTTCGCCGAGAGCGCACATTTCAGTGCCGTCAAGAGGAGCCTTGGTGGCGGGCTTGATGACGCCGGCGTCGGAGATGGTCACGAAGTGGGTCCACTTGACGGAGGTGAGGTAGTGAACGCCGCCGAAGACGATGTCGGCGTCGCTCAGCTCAGCTGCGCAGATGTAATCGAGGGCTGCACGGATGAGGTCGCCGTACTGGCGGTAGTCAGGCTCGTTTGCGACTGCAACCCTGCGGTTGAGTGCAAAGCTGTATGCGCTGAGATCCTTGCCGTCCATGGTGTAAGTGACCTTGCCCTGGGCGTTGTCGTCGCCGGTCTTGGGAGCGTGGCCGTAGAACATGAGGGTGTTGGTCTCGGTGGGAAGTGCGAGCTCGATGACCTTGTGGCTCTTGTCGCCGTTGGTGGTGGCGTCGGAGCTGCTCATGATGCTGCCGAGGCTGTACTGCTTGTTTGCAGTCTCTGCGTCGGGAATCCACTTGCCGTCTGCGACAGGAGTGTCCTTGATGAAGGAAAGCAGGTTGCCGTCAACGATTCCGAGGAAGCCGTTGGTTCCGGGAATGGCCTGGGTGTTCTCGGGCGTCTGCTTTGTCATGGGAGTGTTGGTGGCAGCGACGTTGAACACGAAGCTGGTGAGGACCTCGCCGGTGGCGGGGTTGTAGTTGGGGTTGATTTCCTCCTTGGGAGTACATGCAACCGCGCTCGTGAGGGCTATCGCCCCGGCGAGAAGGATTTTGATAGAATTACGCATATTGGGTAAATAATTAATTTTCAATAATTTACACTAAACCCACGGGGGGGGGGTAACTATTAACTCACAAAGATACAAAAAATGATTGAAAACCGCCACATCTGCATGCTTGCATTTGGTATTTACCAAATCCGTGCATTTGGGTTTAAATACTCTGACGGTATTCGGCAGGGGTCATTCCGAAGCGGTGTTTGAATTGTTCCCGCAGATTGGCAGGAGTGAAGCCGACGGCTTCCGCGATTGCCGTAATGCTCATGCCGGGATCGTTCTTGAGCAGGAAAAGGGCTTCCTGCAGGCGGATTGAATTGATGTAACCGGGGAAAGACTGTCCGTTTGCATAGTTGTTGAACAAATCGTTCAGGGCATGGCGGGATATTCCGAAACGGTCTATGATGTCCTGGCGCTGCAGCAGTTTGTTGGCGTACAGTTTCTCGGAACGTATGACGCCGTCGATGCGGGCGAACAGTTCCTGGTCCGGACCGCCTGCGGGGGTGTCATCCTCTTCGTCAGCGGCACTTTCGTCTGCCGTGTCTTCCTCCTGAGGTTCTATGTTCATGGTTTCGGAATACTTTTCAATGACCTTGGCCAGAACCTTGTTCTTTTCTTCGAGAGAGATTCTTTGTTTTCTGAAGCGCAGCGTGAATATCAGGGACAGTATTCCCCCGAGTAACAAAAGGGCAAGGATGATGCTCTGGGTGCGGCTGGCCGTTTCTACCTGATGTAGTTTGAGTTCATTTTCCCTGGCTGAATAGTTCGCGCTGAGTTTTCTCAGGTCTTCGTCACTCTCTTCACGGTTCAGTTTTTCGGACAGTTCGGCATGTTCGCGCATAAGCTCATATGCCTCTTTTACCCGGCCACGGGCATTTGCCACCAAAGCTCTATAGTAAAGAATTTTGGCGTATTTCGGAGAGGAAGGGTTGACGGTGTTCTGCGACTCGATGATATCCAGCATGGAATTCACCTCGTCCCAATCTCCGAGGGCGGCAGACGTCGGAAGAGCCATCCACCGGCCGTTGGTTGTTTTGCCGTAGTCGGATGCACGGAACAGCTGTATGTACTTTGCCGCAGAGTCGCGATCGGCGGGCGTGGAAAGCGCGTATGCGTTGGCTGCATAGCATTGTGCCTGGGCGCGATAGAAGTTGCTCCAGCGCTTCCGGTCCAGCCAGATCGGAGGCAACCGGTAGTTGTCTTCGGCGTATTCTGAAGGAGAACTTTCGTAACGGTCAATTTCTGCGATGATGTCTTTTGCGAGGTTGATGACTCCTTCGTAGTCTCCTTCGTCATTCAAGACAAAAATCTTGCGTTTTGAGCTGACTATGAATGCGTCCAGCCTGTCCATGCTCTTGTCCCCCTTGAGCGAGCTTATGGCGTTGTCTATCAGCTGTACGCCCTCGTCACGCCGCCCGATCATCGTCATGATATAGCCCAGATCGGCGTCTGTCCGCAGGGCGTCGGCCTTGCTGCCGTTGAGTTTATAAAGTTCGGAAAGCTGGGAGGCGTAGTTGAGGTAGTCGATGTATTCTTCGCGCTTACGGCAGGTGCCGGTCAGCAGGGAAAGCACTTCAATGCGACGGTCTATGCCCGCTTGGCCGGCGATTTTCGTGGAGTCGTTGTCGAGCAGGGACTTGAGCATTACCAGCGCAGTGTCCTTCTTGACATCGATGGCGCTTGATTGTGCGTAAACCTTGGCCCTGAGGAAATCGGCCATATAGGAGCTGGTGCTGCCGATCGCCTCGGCAGAATCGATCATAGCCAGGGCGCGTTGGGGCTCCTTGTCGTGAATCATCATTGCCGCATCCTGCAACTGCAGGGTGTCCAATTTCCAGTTTGCCTGCCAATCGGGAACATTCCGGGAGCAGCAGACAAGGATGAAAAGGCTAAGGGCAACTGCGATTTTTTTCACCAGGCTACAGGATTATTGTATGGGAACCGGCATCCTGCCAGTCAAGTTCTACGCTGGTGGCTACGGAAGAGTCGTCGGGAATTGCTTCTCCGCCCGCTCCAATGTGGATACGGAGTATCTTGAGCTGTCCGGCGCGGAGCGGCTTGACGAGACCCAGGCGGGTCCTGGTTACGGAACCGTCGGGCATCCTTACGTAAACCTGCCATTCCCAGAGGGATTCGTCGGCGTTATCGGAGATGAACGGGTCGGTGGTCTCTATGACAACCTTCGTTTCCACGTCCTCGGGTTCGTGGGAGGGGAACTGAACGGTGACGTAGCAGTCTTCGTATCCTTCCTGAACGTCGATGAAGTCGGCCTTCACCAGAGGATTCTCCTTGAATACGTAGGTGCTGTCCGCAATGTTGAACGAACTTGCGAATCCGGTCGTGCAGGCGCTGAGGCCGTTTACGGCGGGGGCTCCGGTCCAGTCCACCACAAGGGCGGTGGCGCAGTTTGCCATATACAGCTGTACCAGGAAGTTCTGGTCGATGCCTTCAAGGATGTTCATCGGCAGGCGTGCGGTAAAGAGGCCGGTGTTGTGCGGCTCTATTACGTTTCCTTCCCCGGGACTGTTCTGCAAGAGCCGCGACGTGCCGCAGGTTCCTGCCGCATCGAGGTTTACAAGATTGTTGTCGACGAGGTTGGCCACTGCCAGATGCATGTACTCGTGAACGGGCAGGCGCAGGGTGTAGCTCGTCTGGTTGGCGTCCATTATGTCGCTGAAATGCTTCAGTACCGGACGCGGCTCGGCAAAATCGTAGAACGACAGGTCCACGTCGTGGGCTAAGTCGGAGAAAATGTCCTTGAGGTATTCCCGCAGGGCCTTGGCAACGTGTACGTCGGCCTCCAAGCCAAGTACGGTGTTGATTTCGGTCTGTACGTTGGTCACCAGACGCATCTCGTAATCGATGCTGTACTCGTCGGGGCACCCGCTGAGATCTTCGTCCACCATGCAGCAGCCGGCAAGCGCAAGGGCTGATGCGAATATGCTTAGAAACTTCTTCATCACCTTCCGTACCTTAAATGTGCATATTCTTCCATGTCGCGCAGGTACTGCTCATAGGCTGCACGCTGCTCCATTATGCGCTGGAGCTGCATGAGATTGCGTTCTGCGCTTTCGTCACCGTCCGCTGCCGCCTGCCTGAGCATGTCGAGGGCTTCGGCTTCGCGGCCGTTGTAGAAGAGGGCCACGGCGAGGGCGTTATGGCTGCGGGGATCGTCACGCTTGGCTTCCAGGGCCTTGAGGGCTGCTGCGTAGTCTTTCTGCTCCAGCAGACGGATTCCCTCGTTGATCTCCCTCGCGCTTTCGTCGGGCACGTAGTCGTAGTAGATCCTCAGGTATCCGGAGTTACGCTGGTCACCGAGGATGTTCTCCCGCAGGAGCTTGTATATCCTTCCTCCGTCGGCCTTCTTGACCTTTGCCTCGCGGCGGGCCGGGTTGGGCTCGGAGTCGATGATGTCGATGATTGACCGGATTTGTTCCGCAGTCAGTCCGGCACCTCCTCCCTGCAGCAGCAGGTCGTTGAGTTCGTCGCGGAATTCGGTCCATGCGGCGCCTCCGCCAACGGTGTCGAACATGTCGTCACCTACCGGCAGGCGCTGCTGTATGTAGCGCTGAAGCGCAAGGGCGCGCGCGTCGGACAGGTCCTGGTTGTGCTTGGGCCGGCCTTCGACTGATGCGAGACCGATGATCTGGATCTTGGTTACGCTGCTCGTGGTGTCGGCAAGGATCTTGGACGTGATGTCCATGATTTCGTCGAGCACGGGTCCGTTGTTGCGGTGTGCGGCCTTCCCGCGTGCGGTGGGCTCGTCAAACTCCCTGAGAAGCTTGGACTTGTCGAGCTCGAAGAATACGTACAGCGGAGCTTCTTCCTTGCGGAGAATGCGGTCGGGGGTGTAGGGCTGATATTCGCTCGAGGGGCGAAGCACCGGATGGTCCTTCTCCAACTGGCCGGCAATGCCTTTCCAGTCGGCGACGAACGGCAGCGCTGCGACGAACTCTGCAGGAGGGTTCACCGGGTCGGGCCTCTTTAGGGTATCGAGTGGCTGCTGAATGGTCTCTACCGGCTCTATTTCTTTCTCTTTGAAGAAGTTGTACGCCAGGTTGAGACCGAGCTTGGGAACTATTACCGGGCCGCTGGTCTTGCCAAGGTTGGCGCCGCACCAGGAGCACTGGTAGCGGTCGGCGCTGTTGTATCCGGCTGCCACACCAACTTCCGCCTCGAGGCGCAGGTGCTTGCTGAGCCACCAGGAATAGCCGATGTTGATGCCCAGACCCAGGAAATCACCCTGGAGACGGTGCTCGCGGACCTCGGGATACAGACCAAGAGGGAAGGTGACGCCGCCCACGTTGTAGTGGGTCCAGACGATGTCGGCGCCGAGCCAGAGGCCGCTGTAGTTGTACTTGGGCCAGAAGCGGATGCCGGGCACTACTGCCAGGTGGCGCCATTTGCTGTCAACCTTCGGGTCGTTGTCCCATGGGAGCCAGCGCGGCCAGGGTTTGAGGGCGCCGGAGAGTCCGAGGGTGATGTTGTCGCCCACGGGAAGCCAGAACTGGGCGTTCGGCGCCGCTGCGCCCCACCAGAAGAGGTTGGTTCCGAGGGAAGGTGAGTGTTTACGGAGCGAGTCCAGCTGTCGCTGGGCCATTTCGGCGGAGTCCCTTGCCGTCTGCTCCTGGGCAAAACCATTGACGGAGAAGCAGATAGCAATCAGGAGGGCCGATATTGCGGATTTGAAATTCATCATCTACTAACAGAATAACCCACAAATTTAACAAATTTTATATAAATCGGCCGTAAGGAAACTTCAAAACATCGGCACCCGGCTCGATTGATACCAAATCCGATGTTTTGTCCCAAAAGCGAGGGTGCGGACCGTCAGCGGCTGAATCCGAGTGCCGAAAGTCCTGCGGCGATGTCGGAGTGCTTGCTGAAGCAGTTCCAGAGCAGCCCGGAACGGTAATTCTCTATCATTACCACGATGGGGCCCTGGTCGATGGCGATGTAAGAAGAAGCGAACCAGGCAGAGTCGAGACAGAAGGCGTCGTGGAACCCGTATTCGCCCCAAAGCCTGTCTCCGTACAAATAGTAGAAAGTGCGCAGTGCTTCCATGCTTTCCTCCGGAGTATAGGGCATTGAAGCCAGTGCCGCTGTAGGTGCTATTGTACCCCGGTCGTTGGTGGGAGAGGAGGCCGTATAGCCGCCCGAAATGTCGCTTGCGGTAAGCCCCCAGCAAGTGGCAGAATAGCCTGCGTGATGCTTGGGATTGGCGGCGCAATAGGCATGATTGATGCGTGCGTGGGCTAAGTTCTGCTCCCAGTAGTCTGCGTATTGGTCCTTGAGTCCCCGGGGGTCGAGGCCGAGGAAGGAGTAATGCGCGAAGAACATCGGCCCGCCGAGGTCGCTTCCCAGCGGCAGCGTGATATCGTAGAACTTGCGCCCGTTGCGCATGCCGCCGCCGCGCGCCCAGCCGTTGTGGTAAACGGACGCTTTGATGGGATGCGTGGGGGAGGATGCGGCCAGCACGTAAGCGATGAGGCCCTCGTTCCAGCCGTTAATCTGCATGTTCATCGCCCAGCCTTTGTCGGGGGACCAGTGCCAGTAGAGGACATCCTGGCCGCCGCGGGTGTACCAGTCCCATTCCACGTCGCGCCAGATGGCGTCTATATCCTCCCGGATGCCGGCCTCTTCCGGCCGGTCGAAGTAGCCCGCCGCCGCCAGCAGTCCCTGGATGAGGAATGCTGTCTCGATGAGGTCGCCGCCGTTGTCGTTGGCGCTGAAGGGGATGGTGGCGCCGCTTGTGCCGTTGAGCCAGTGGGGGAACGCCCCGTGATACCTCACAGCCTTATTCTTGAGGAATCCCGTTATGGTGCGCAGGCGCTCCGCGGCCTCGGCGCGGCTCACAAATCCCCGTTCCACGGCCACGGGAAGGCACATTATGCCGAATCCCGAACCTCCGGAGGTGACGGTCTCGCCGGACCCGAGCCGCTCGCGCGCAAGTCCGCTCACCGGGTGCGCGTAGTCCCAGAAATACTTGAAAGTCTGACGCTGGACGAGCGTGAGGAGCTCCTCGTCGGGAATGCGGGGGAATTTGTCGGAGGGGTCGTAAACTGTGCGGAACTGTATCTCGACGGGTTCCACAACGTCAACTCCGAAGTGCTCACCCTTTGCAAGAGTGAATGCGTAACGATGGAAATGGCTCAACGGCCCGGCGGGGGTGAATACCACCTTCGTCCTGTCGCTGCCATATGCCGCCGTCAGTTCCCCTCCGGTGAATGTCACTTCTCCCCGGTCGGCATCGATGGAAACCTCGCGGGAGAATTCCAGTTCTATTGCCGGGGCGTCGGTGCGCACGTCGCAGGTGACATCGGTGGAGGCCGTCCTGCCGTCTATCCTGACGGTAACGGCCATTGCACGGGGAAGCGTCCGCCCGGACTGCTCCGGCGTACAGGCGCAGAGGACCGCAAGTGCCGCGGCCATCAGAATGTAATGGAATCGTATTGACATGGGAACGGCGGGAAAAACCGATTTCCCGCCGTCAGGAAACATTTTATCAGTCGAGTGCGATAGCAACCTCTTCCTTGCGGAGAGCCTGGATTTCGGCCTCGCTGAGAGCCTTGTTGAAGATGCGGAGCTCGTCGAGGGAACCGGCAAAGTAGGTCTGCCAGTCTGCGGCACCTGCATACTTCTCGATGAAGGAAGACCATCCGCCTACGTAGAGTGCGTTGGCATCTGAAGGGATGCAGCCGCCGAATGCCATCTTGTCGCCGTATTCGGCTTCCTTGACCTTGACGCCGTCGACATAGAGTGCCCAGGCGCCGGTGGAAGCTTCATAGGTGAATGCCAGCTGGAACCAGCTTGCGTACTTTGCGAATGCGGCATCCCAGGTGTCGAGCCAGAGGTTGGTTTCGTTGCCCTCGGCGTTCTTGAACATGATGCGGCCGTTGATCTGCTGCCTCTTGGCGCCGGTCTCTTCATCGACGCCCTTGTTGTCGAACATCATTACGAGGGAAGGCCAGTCCTGGGTGGGGAAGAGCTTGCCGTTCACGGAGAGCAGGCCTCCCTTCTGGAAGTCCTCTATGTTCTTTACCCATACGGTAACGGTGACGTCGGTAAGCTTGGAGAGTGCGTTGTCCTTGGCGAGATTGAACTTCAGGTAGGCCTCTTCGTTCTTTCCGGTGCTGTTGACATAGCCGTTGCCGATTTCACCGGCGCCGAAGCTTGCGCCGCCGTTCTTGGAGGCGAAGGTGATGCCTTCACCGACCTTTACGGCCTCTTCTGCGGACTCGAAAGGCATATAGACAACAAGGTTCTCCTTGGCTGTCTTTACCTCGGGTTTC
>DGVM01000161.1:4624-9275 GCA_002395925.1 Bacteroidales bacterium UBA4284 | reverse complement strand
CCTCGCATAGTCACGCGTTTCTGGATAGTCGGAATCATCCTGGCGGTAGGAACACTTGCATTGTTGAAGATTAGATAAAACACACTATATGAACAGAATGGTCATTCTCGGCGGGGCCGAGAGCGGAGTAGGAGCCGCCGTGCTCGCAAAGGTGAAGGGATTCGACGTTTTCCTTTCCGACAACGGCAGCATAAAGGAAGAATACATCAAGACCTTGCGCGAATGGGACATCCCCTTCGAGCAGGGAGGGCATACGGAGTCTCTGATACTGAACGCCGACGAGGTCGTCAAGAGCCCGGGCATCCCCTCCACGGCCCCGATGGTACGGAAACTCACCGAGCAGGGCACGCACATCATCTCGGAGATAGAATTCGCGGCGCGCTACGACAGCGCCAAGAAAGTGTGCATCACCGGCTCGAACGGCAAGACGACGACCACCAGCATCATCTATTACCTGCTGCAGAATGCCGGACTCAACGTGGGCCTCGGAGGAAATATAGGCAAGAGCTACGCGATGCAGGTAGCGACCGAGAAGCACGACTACTACGTGCTGGAAATCAGCAGCTTCCAGCTGGACAACTGCTACGATTTCCGTCCGGACATCGCCATCATCACCAATATCACTCCCGACCATCTGGACCGCTACGACTACAACTTCGAGAACTATATTCGCGCCAAGTTCCGCATTACGCAGAACCTGCGCCCGGAGGACTGCTTCATCTTCGACTCCGACGACGCCATCACCATCGAGCATCTCGACAAGATAGTGCTCCAGGCGAAGATGCTGCCCTTCACCCAGAAGACGGAGGTCAAGCAGGGCGCGTTCCTGCGTGACGACAGGATTGTGGTGCGCTACGAGCAGAGCGAAAGCGAGATCTACCTGAAGGAACTTGCACTCGGAGGCCGCCACAACATCTACAACTCCATGGCGGCGGCACTCGCGGCAAAGGCCGCGGGCATCGACAACGAGGTCATCCGCAACAGCCTCAAGACCTTCAAGGCCGTGGAGCACAGGCTCGAACCTGTCCTCAGCGTAGGCGGAGTCCTCTACATCAACGACTCCAAAGCCACCAACGTGGATGCCGCATGGTACGCCCTCGAGTGCCAGACCAAACCCGTGGTCTGGATAGTTGGCGGAAAGGACAAGGGCAACGACTACAGCGTGCTGAACGATCTTGTGAAGGACAAGGTCAAGGCGATAGTCTGCATGGGCGTGGACAACAGCAAGATACACGCGGCCTTCGAGGGTATCGTCGGCAGCGGGAAAATAAAGGACGCTCTCAGTGCGGAAGAGGCGGTGAAAGCGGCTGCAGAGTTTGCGGATGCAGGAGACGTTGTGCTCCTGAGCCCCTGCTGCGCAAGTTTCGACCTCTTCAAGAACTACGAGGACCGCGGTGAGAAATTCAAGGAAGCAGTAAGAAGGCTTTAAGATGACAGGCAGGAAAAGAACACTCTGGAACATTTTCGAGAACACCGAAGGAGACAAGGTGGTCTGGATCATAGTACTGATCCTGATCATGTTCTCCGTCCTGTGCATCTTCTCGTCCACATCCAGGCTGCTCGGCCCGGGCCAGAGCCGTCTGGACCTGGTATGGGATCACCTGAAGATCGTCCTTCTCGGAATCGCGCTGATTCTTATCTGCTACATCATCCCAAGCCTAAAGTTCTTCCGCAAGGCATCGAGCCTCGGTTTCATCTTCTCCGCGGGGCTCCTGGCCCTGCTGATTTCCGGCATAGACCTTGGATTCGTGCGCTCCATCGAAATCAACGGAGCGCGCCGTATCATCCAGGTGGGCCCCCTGCAGTTGCACGTAAACGAAGTAGTCAAGGTCGCGATGGTGCTGTATCTCGCCTGGGCGATTGACGCATTCAAGAAGAAGGAGCTGAAACTCTTCAGCGACAACGAACTGCATCAGAAGATTTTCTACATCTACGCCCCCTTCCTCGTCACGACTCTGATGCTGCTTCCCGGGAGCAACTCCGCAGCCCTGTTCACCGGAGGAATAATGTTCCTGGTTATTCTGCTTGGAGGCGGCTCAGGCCGGGATATGTTCTTCCTCATGCTCGCGGGCGGCGCGGCGCTCGCGCTCTGCATCGGGATCTACAAGATTTCAGACGGCAAGATGATGGGGCGCATAGGCACCGGCATCTCCCGCGTCTTCGACAAAGAGGACTACGAAGCCCGGGTGATGAATTCCAAGCCCGGAAGCATAGAATACTATCAGGCCCTGGACGAAATCCGTCAGCCATACAGCGCGAAGATCGCCGTGCATCAGGGAGGATTTCTGGGCAAAGGCCCCGGACAGAGCACGCAGCGTTACGTGGTGCCGGATATTTCCGAAGACTACATGTACAGCTTCATCATCGAAGAGTACGGCATGCTGGGGGGAATAGTAATCATAATACTCTACCTGTCCCTGCTCGCAAGAAGCGCCATCATAGTGCGCAACTGCGGCAAGGATATGTATGCCAAACTGGCCGTGGCGGGCCTTACCCTGCTGATTTCCGGGCAGGCCTTCCTGCATATATGCGTAAACGTGGACATAGGGCCGATGACGGGGCAGACGCTCCCGCTGGTCAGCCACGGTGCGTCCGCCTTCCTCTGCTTCTGCATCGCATTCGGAGTAATCCTGTCCATCAGCAAGATAGCCTCCAAGCGGATAGAAAGGGAGCAGAAGAACGCAGATCCGCTTGTCGACCTCACGCAGGAACCGGTTGCGATAGAGAACTCGCTTTCCGACCTTGACGATTTCGAGACCGGACACAACATAAACGAAGAATTGAATGACGAACAATATGGAATATAAGAAGATTCGCGCCATCATCAGCGGCGGCGGCACGGGAGGACACATCTTCCCGGCCATAAGCATTGCGGACAAACTGAAGGAACTGAATCCCGAGACCGAGATCCTGTTCGTGGGAGCGGAGGGGAAGATGGAGATGGAGAAAGTGCCTGCCGCCGGCTACAGGATAGCGGGCCTGCCCATACGCGGGCTGCAGCGCCAGCTCAGCTGGAAGAATCTCGTAAACGACATCAAGGTCCCGTTCCTGATGCTCAAGAGCGAGAGGATGGCCGCCCGCCTGATCGACGAGTTCAAGCCGGACATAGCAATAGGTGTTGGAGGATTCGCCAGCGCTCCCCTTCTGAAGAAGGCCACCGCGAAAGGGATTCCTTCCCTCATCCAGGAGCAGAACGGATTCGCCGGACTCACCAACAAGATGCTCGCGAAAAAGGTGCAGTGCATCTGCGTGGCCTACGACGGCATGGAACGTTTCTTCCCCGCCGACAAGATAGTGTTCAGCGGCAACCCCATACGCAAGGAATTCCACCCCTTCACCGAAGCCGACAAGGCCGAAGCACTCAGATTCTACGGCCTCACCCCTGGAAAAAAACACCTGCTCATCGTAGGCGGGAGCCTTGGCAGCGGCACTCTCAACAAGGCCATGAAGAAATGGATAGGTGACGGCTGCCCCGGAGGAGAGGACGTCGAAGTCATCTGGCAGTGCGGAAAATACTACAAGAAGGGCATAGACGAATTCATGGCAGGACGGAACGTCCCGGGAGTGCAGTACTCCGACTTCATCGCAAGGATGGACCTTGCCTATGCCGCGGCGGATGTGGTCATTTCCCGCAGCGGGGCATCCTCCATATCCGAGATATGTGCAGTCCGGCGCGCGGCAGTGTTCGTGCCTTCTCCGAATGTGGCCGAAGATCATCAGACACACAATGCGATGGCCCTGGTAAACAAGGGGGCGGCGCTCATAGTGAAAGACTGCGAAGCGGAAGAGAAACTTCTCGGCACTGCGATCGCCCTCGCAGGCGACCCGGAGAAGATCGCAGAGATTGAAAAGAACGTCGCGCCATTGGCCAGGCTCGATGCGGCCGGGACGATTGCGGAAGAAATATACAAACTGGTATAAGATGGCATACTCGAACATATACTTCATAGGGATAGGCGGCATTGGAATGAGCGCCATAGCCCGCTACTACAAGTTCAAGGGCTTCAGCGTGGGCGGATACGACCGCACGCCCTCCGACCTTACCCGCCAGCTGGAAAAGGAAGGAATCGCCATCCACTACGAAGACAACACGGACTATATCCCCACCAGGGTGGAGGACACGCTGGTGATCTATACCCCTGCTGTCCCGGACAGCATGAAGGAGCTGCAGTACGTGCGCGAGAACGGTTACCGCGTGATCAAGCGCAGCCGCATGCTTGGAGAAATCACGATAGGCCAGAAATGCTTCGCAGTCGCAGGCACGCACGGCAAGACCACCACATCCACTCTGATCGCGCACATCCTCACCGAGTGCGGGGAGGGATGCTCCGCCTTCCTGGGGGGCATATCGAAGAATTATGGGACGAACCTGCTGATGAGCGAGAACGACGTCGTCGTCGCGGAGGCGGACGAATACGACAGGAGTTTCCTCCAGCTGCATCCGGACATCTCGGTCATTACCGCAATGGATGCAGACCACCTCGACATTTACGGCGACCTCGCCCACGTGCAGGAGGCCTTCCGCCAGTTCGCATCCCAGACCAAAAAGATACTGATAGCAAAGCTGGGCCTTCCCCTCAGCGGCGAAGACACACCCGCGAAGATTTTCCGCTATCACCTGGACGACAGCCGTGCGGATTACTACGCTGCG
>DGVM01000161.1:3005-4478 GCA_002395925.1 Bacteroidales bacterium UBA4284 | reverse complement strand
ACCCTGGGCTGGGTGAACGTGGAGAACAGCATAGCCGCGGCAGCAGTGTGCCTCTGCCACGGAGTGGCTCCGGAGGCGATCAAGAAAGCCATCGGCAGCTTCCAGGGCGCGCAGAGGCGTCTGGACGAGCACATCAACGAGCCCGGTCTCACATACATCGACGACTATGCGCACCATCCGGCAGAACTCGCCACAGCCATATCATCGATCCGGGAGATATTCCCCGGCAGAAAGATAACCGGCGTATTCCAGCCCCATCTGTTCACGCGTACCAGGGATTTTGCTCCCGAATTCGCGAAGGCGCTCAGCGGTCTGGACAAAGTAATCCTGCTGGACATCTATCCCGCCCGCGAAGAGCCCATCCCCGGGGTGACTTCCGAAATCATCTTCAAGGACATCACGGCCAGGGAGAAGGTGCTCATACGCAAGGAGGAGCTCATGGACCTGCTCGCGAAGGAGGATCTGGACGTGCTCGTCACCTTCGGCGCAGGCAACATAGACCGTTTCATTGAACCCATCAAAGAAATGCTTTCCGCCAGAATATGAAAAATGTCGTGAAATATCTGATCTTCGCCCTTGCACTCGGGTTCTTCCTCTGCGTCACCGCTCTGGTCCGGATGCAGGTGCGCGAGCACAGGCATCTCACGACTTGCAAGAAGGTGGAAATCATTTTCAAGGATACCCTCAACTTCGTTTCGGAAGATGACGTCAGAGCCTGTCTCAAGAAGAACTGCCAGACACTCCTCGGGCAGCGCATCGACAGTCTCCGTCTTCACGAGATAGAAAAGGTCCTGGACGAGCGCAGCGCAATTCGCTCCGCTCAAGCCTGGACTGCCGACAGCACACTTTTCATCAGTATCTCCCAGCGGGAGCCTGTCGCAAGGTTGGAGACCTCGTCCGGTCCGTACTATATCGACGGGCGCGGATTCGTCTTCCCGGTTCAGGGCAGCTGCACCAAGCGCTTCCCCGTGGTCAAGGGAGAGCTGCCGCTGCATGAGCCGCAGCAGATGCTGGACTTCCTCGCCCACATGAGAAAGAACAAGTGGGAAGAGAGGATAAGCAGCATCAGCGTCAGTCCATCCGGCATGCTTACCCTGGTGCCGGAAGAAGGCAAGGAACATTTCATTTTCGGCAGGCCGGAAAATATCGAAGAGAAATTCGGCAAGATGAACGAGTACTACAAGCGCATCAAACCGGCAGTCGAAGAAGGCCTGTACTCCAGCGTCAACGTACAATACAAAGGACAGATAATCTGCAGAAAATAAATCATAACCATATGGAAGACCGTTACATAGCAACAGTAGACCTGGGCACCTCCAAGATAGCCCTCTCCGTAGCGAGGGTAACCGGCGACAACGCCGAAATACTCTACTACAGGGAGAAGCCGTCCGACGGCGTGCGCTACGGATGCATCTACAACCCGACCAGGGCTTCGGTCCCGCTTAAAGAAGCCGTCCACGAAGCCGAGGAAGA
>DGVM01000161.1:0-2898 GCA_002395925.1 Bacteroidales bacterium UBA4284 | reverse complement strand
ACGCAGGAGATTGCCAGCGCCAGGCTCGACCGCAGCGATGCGGAATCCTGCATTACGCAGGAAGAAATCGACTGCATCAAGGACATGGCACTCGACTCCTATCCTCTGAGCGATCCCGAAAAGCAGGAAATCTACGGAGCATCCGCGCAGTCCTTCGGCACCGACGACTCGATAGGGTGCACCGAATCGGACGTTGTGGGCATGCCAAGCGCCGTCCTCCAGGGCAACTTCAAGATCTTCATAGGCGTCAAGAAGGCCTCCAGGAACATCGACATCATGCTGAACAAGGCGGATGTCGCTCCTGCAAGGAAGTATTTCCTCCCCCCTCTCACCGCCGAAGCCGTTCTTTCGGACGAAGAAAAGGAGAACGGTGTCGCCCTTGTGGAAATGGGAGCAGGCGTAACTTCCGTCACCATTTATCAGGGCGGAATCCTTCGCTACTACTATGCCATTCCCTTCGGTGGACGCAGCGTCACGAACGACATAAAACTGGAGTGCGGTTTCACCGAGAAACTCGCCGAGAACATCAAACTCGGATTCGGCGCCTGCATGCCGGACAAACTGCTGACCATGGGCGACAAGATTCTGCAGATCATCGACGAAGAGAACGGTTCCGACCAGCAGCTTCCGGTCAAATACCTTTCGGAAATAATCACGGCGCGCGTCAAGGAGATTGTCGAAGCGATACTCTTCCAGATTCAGGAAAGCGGATATGCCGACAGGCTGCGCAACGGTGTCGTGCTCACCGGAGGATGCGCCAATCTGGCAGGATGTGCCAACTATATCAAGGAGATATCCGGATACAACGTCCGCATAGGATTCCCCCGCGCTAAGAGGTTCACCTTCAGCGGATGCCCCGGCATCGGAGAGACAGGAGCCGTATCCACCGTCGGAATGCTCCTTTATGCCCGCCAGGACTCCCACCTCAACTGCATTGAGGAGATGCCCGTAAGCAATGTTCCGGAGAAGGAGTCAGCCGCTCCTGCAGAAACAGCCGCCGAGCAGCCCGCCGCCACCCCCGAAAACGAGGTCGCAGGATCCGTCTTCGACCAAAGCGTCTGGGAAGTGCGAAAGAAAGAGAAGCCCAGGAAGAGCGAAAAGCCCGCCAGGGACAACATCTTCGTCAAATGGACCAAAAAGATTTCGCAGGTCACCGTGAAGCCCATGGAGGAACTGGTCGGCGGCTTGTACGATAAAATGGAAGAAAACTAAAGATATAGCATTATGGGAGAAGACAATATCATTTTGACCCCTGCCGACTGGGTAGTTTCCGACTCCACCATAAAAGTCCTCGGAGTGGGAGGTGGCGGCTGCAATGCCGTATCTTATATGTATGAACAAGGCATAGAAGGGTGCAGTTTCATAGTCTGCAATACCGATTCCATGCATCTTATGGCCAGCCCGGTACCGACGAAAATCCAACTCGGACGCGGCCTTGGTGCAGGCACAAATCCGACAAAGGGACGCAATGCCGCCATCGACAGCCAGGACGAGATCGCCGCGAAAGTGCTGGACACCAACACGCAGATGCTTTTCATCACAGCCGGAATGGGCGGCGGCACAGGCACCGGCGCGACCCCGGTGATCGCCAAGATGGCCAAGGACCGCGGCATACTCACCGTTGCGGTTGTCACCATTCCTTTCCAGAACGAAGGGAAGAAGGCTCTGTCGCGAGCCCTGGACGGCATCCACGAACTGGAGAAGAACGTCGACAGCCTTATAATCATCAACAATGAACGTCTGTACGACTACTACGGCGACCAGCTCATCCACGACGCATTCCCGAAGGCCGACGAGGTGCTCGCCACCGCAGTGCGCGGCATCATCGAAATCATCAAGAAGAAGGGATACATCAATGTTGACTTCGAAGATGTGAAAACGATGATGAAGGACAGCGGAATGGCACTGATGGGCTGCGGCACGGGCTCCGGACCGGACCGTATCGAGAAGGCCGTCAAAGAGGCCTTCGAGAGCCCGCTGCTCAACGACTTCGACCTCAAGACCGCCAAGAACGTACTGGTCAACATCACCGGAGGCCGCAATGAGCAAGGCCTCAAGATGGACGACATGAAGGAGATCAACCGCCTCATCGACGAATACACCGGCGGAGACAACAACTTCAAGAGGGGGCTCATCTGGGACGAGAGTCCTGAAATAGGCGATACCATTCACATAACTTCCATTGTGGTTGGCCTGCGATTTGCAGATGTAATCGGCCCGGGACTGAGTGATGCCGACAACTACATTACCATCACCAAGAACTATGTATTCGACAAAGAAGAACTCGCCAAGGGAGAAGGCATCAGCCTCCCCGCCGACAGCAGTTCCCACATAGGATACAGCAGCAAGGACAATGAACGCGCCTTCCGCTTCGATCCCGACAAACGCCCCGTGCTGCTTGTCAGGGAAGGACAGGATATCAGCGCACTTGAGAATGAACCGGCGATACGCCGCAAACCGAAAAAGAACGAACAATGAGAAAGACTCGCGTAAGATTCGCACCCTCCCCCACCGGTCCGCTCCATATGGGAGGCGTCCGGACGGCATTGTATAACTATCTGTATGCCAAACAGAACGGTGGAGACTTCATTATCCGCATAGAAGATACCGACTCCCACCGCTTCGTGCCAGGTGCGGAGCAGTACATAATCGAAGCGCTGCGCTGGTGCGGCATCATCCCCGATGAAGGTGTCGACGCCGATGGCAAAGTCGTCGAGACGCCATCCGAAAGGCATCCCCACGCCCCCTACCGCCAGAGCCAGAGGCGCGGAATCTACCGCAAATATGCCGAGCAACTGGTCGAAGCAGGCTATGCCTACTACGCCTTCGATTCTGCCGAAGAACTCGCCGCAGAACGTGCGAAGGCCGAAGCGGCCGGACAGACCTTCATATACAATC
>DGVM01000106.1:6452-7690 GCA_002395925.1 Bacteroidales bacterium UBA4284 | reverse complement strand
TGTGGTAAGCATGCTTCCTCTTGATTTTGCCCGTTCCGGTAAGCGCGAAGCGCTTTTTGGCACCGGAGATGGTTTTAAGCTTTGCCATTGTTTTTGTAATTAATTATTAATAGTATATAGTCCGCGTCACGCGGATTTTTTCTTGACGGGGGCGAGCATCATGGTCATGCGCTTTCCTTCCAGGGTGGGCATGTTCTCTGCGCGTCCGTAAGGTTCAAGCTCCACGGCGAAGCGCAGCAGCTGCTTCTCTCCCTGGTCGGCGAACATGATGGAACGGCCGCGGAAGAATATGGAGGCCTTGACTTTGGAGCCCTCCTGGAGGAACTCCTGAGCGTGCTTGAGCTTGAACTGGAAGTCGTGCTCGTCGGTATTGGGGCCGAAGCGGATTTCCTTGATGACGACCTTGGCGGCGTTGGACTTCATTTCCTTGGCCTTCTTGCGCTGCTGGTAGAGATACTTCTGGTAGTCGAGTATCTTGCACACGGGAGGATCGGCCTTGGCGCTGATTTCCACGAGGTCCAGTTCGAGCTGGTCGGCAAGCTGAAGGGCCTTGGCGAGGGATACGACACCGGGCTCGGGGATATTGTCGCCGACAAGGCGCACCTGCGGAGCAGTTATCTGTCCGTTGATGTTGAGCTCGTTCTCATCTTTCTTCTGAAGATGAGGGTCGATTTTGCGGCCGGCTGGTTTGCGGGCCGGCTTGGGTCTGTATGGTCCTGCCATCAAGCTAATTCTTCAGCTACCGCTGAGTTAATATATTGTACAAACTGTTCTGCAGTCATAGAGCCCTGATCAACACCCTCCCTGCGAACAGAGACGGTGCCCTCAGAGGCTTCTTTTTCACCGACGATTGCAAGTACAGGCACACGCAGGAGGGATATTTCGCGTATCCTCTTGCCGAGCGTTTCGTTGCGCGCGTCTATGGAAGCGCGAATATCGGAATTTTTCAGCAATTCACAAACTTTTTCTGCATAATCTGCATATTTTTCGCTGATTGGCAGAACTTTGACCTGGTCGGGAGAGAGCCACAGGGGCAGGTGTCCGGCCGTATGCTCAAGCACGACGGCGGTAAAACGCTCGAGGCTTCCGAAAGGTGCGCGGTGAATCATGACGGGACGCTGCTTGCTGCCGTCGGCCGCTGTGTATTCGAGATCGAAGCGCTCGGGAAGATTGTAATCGACCTGAATCGTTCCGAGCTGCCACTTGCGTCCGAGGGCGTCCTTGACCATGAAGTCGAG
>DGVM01000106.1:5976-6397 GCA_002395925.1 Bacteroidales bacterium UBA4284 | reverse complement strand
AAGTCGAGCTTGGGACCGTAGAATGCGGCCTCACCGAGTTCGACGACGGTCTTGAGGCCCTTGCGCTCGGCAGCCTCAATGATGGCCCTCTCAGCCTTCTCCCAGTTCTCGTCGGTACCGATGTACTTGGTGGTGTTCTTGGGGTCGCGGAGGGAAATCTGAGCCATGTAGTCCGTCATCTTCAGGGTCTTGAAGACGTAGAGAATCAGGTCGATGACCTTTTCGAACTCTTCCTGCAGCTGGTCTGCGCGGCAGAACAGGTGAGCGTCGTCCTGGGTAAAGCCACGTACTCGCGTAAGTCCGTGGAGCTCACCGCTTTGTTCATAACGATAGACAGTACCGAACTCTGCGTAGCGGAGAGGCAGGTCCCTGTATGAATGGGGCGACGAGCGGAATATCTCGCAGTGGTGGGGGCAGTTCA
>DGVM01000106.1:5738-5896 GCA_002395925.1 Bacteroidales bacterium UBA4284 | reverse complement strand
CCTCCTGCGGGGTATGGATGGGCTGAAACGAGTCCTTGCCGTATTTCGCATAGTGGCCGGAAGTCACGTACAGTTCCTTGCCGCCGATATGGGGAGTGACTACCGGAAGATAACCGAGCTCGCTCTGCTTGCGGCGCAGGAAGTTCTCGAGGATATTG
>DGVM01000106.1:0-5583 GCA_002395925.1 Bacteroidales bacterium UBA4284 | reverse complement strand
TCGCGCTTCTTAGCCTCCTCGAGCACCTTCAGATACTCGTCGAGCATGCTCTTCTTGGGGAAGGTCACGCCATAGATTCGGGTAAGCTGCTGCCTGTCCTGGTCGCCCTTCCAGTAAGCACCTGCTATCGCGGTGAGCTTCACAGCCTTGATATCATCTGCGTGCTTAAGGTGAGGGCCACGGCACAGGTCGGTGAAACATCCGTTGGTATAGAATGTAATGGTGCCGTCCTCCAGGTCCCCGATAAGCTCGACCTTGTAAGGGTCGCCTTTCTCGGTGAAGTACTTGAGGGCCTCGGCCTTGGAGACCTCTTTGCGTTCGAAGGTCTCTTTGGTGCGGGCGAGTTCTATCATCTTGTCTTCGATGGCCTTGAGGTCGGACTCGCTGATGGTGCGGTCGCCAAGGTCAACGTCGTAATAAAATCCGGTTTCCACGGCAGGGCCCACGCCGAAGCGGACGCCGGGATAAAGGGCCTCGAGGGCCTCGGCCATAAGGTGTGCGGAAGAGTGCCAGAATATGTGTTTGGCCTCTTCGTCTTCCCAGGGACGGACGGTACCGTCGGTAAAAGCTAGTGTCAACATATATATCAGTTAGATATTGCAACCTGCAAATTTACTAAAAATATTGGAATTCTCCCCTTGTGTGGCTATATTTGTCGTATGGAAAGAAAGATTGTCTGGACCGAAGCCCTTCGACCGGGACTGGTCCTCGGCGGAATATCGATAGCGTACACCGTCATCAACATGCTGCTCGCCAAACTGCAGGGCGGCACGGCCGTTTCCGTGCTGGTCAACGTTTCCGGCGTCATTCTATGGCTCGCCAAGTTCTGGCTGTGCATCAGCCTGTTCAAGGCCTTCATGCAAAAGTTTGCCGGCGCCCACCAGGAGGCAGGCAATTCGGACACCTTCCGTTTCGGACTCGCCGCAGCCATACTGTCGGCGCTCCTTTATTCGGCATTCTATCTTGCCCTCGTAACGCTGATAGCGCCCGAGATGCTTACGCAGTCTGTCGATATCGCCCGCGAGGCGTACTCGGAGGTCCTTCCCGCCGACCAGCTGGATGCCCTCGACGAGCTCGTACCCAAGCTTCCGGCGATGACTTTCTTCGCCAATCTCATCTACTGCACGCTCTTCGGAACAGTGCTGTCGGCCATCTTCAGCCGCAATATCCCTTCCCGCAACCCCTTTACCGAAAGCGAATAAGATATGGACGTCTCCCTGGTCATCCCCCTCCTCAACGAGTGTGAGTCCCTTCCCGAACTGCACTCCAGGATAGTTGCCGTCATGACGGCCGAGGGGCTATCCTACGAAATCATCTTCATCGACGACGGCAGCACCGACGCCTCGTGGGAGGTCATCACGAAGCTTTCCGCCAAGGATCCGTGCGTGCATGGGATTCGCTTCCGGCGCAATTATGGCAAGTCCGCAGCCCTGTACTGCGGCTTCGACAAAGCCCGGGGCGACGTTGTCGTAACCATGGACGCCGACCTTCAGGACGCCCCCGAGGAAATCCCGGAGATGCGGCGCATGATCCTGGACGAAGGATACGACCTGGTAAGCGGATGGAAGCGGCACCGCAAAGACAACGCCCTCACCAAGAACCTCCCGTCAAAGCTCTATAATGCAACCGCCCGCCGCATTACCGGCATCAAGCTCCACGACATGAACTGCGGCCTAAAGGCATACCGGCTCGATGTCGTAAAGAGTATAGAGGTGTACGGCGAAATGCACCGTTATATCCCCTATCTGGCTAAGAACGCCGGTTTCGGGCGCATAGGCGAAAAGGCCGTGCATCACGAGAAGCGCAAGTACGGCAAGAGCAAATTCGGACTCGACCGCTTCGTCAACGGCTTCCTGGACCTCCAGAGCCTCTGGTTCCTTTCGACCTTCGGCAAAAAGCCCATGCACTTCTTCGGAACCACCGGCCTGCTGATGTTCTTTATCGGATTCGTCATGACGATATGGATAATAGTAGCCAAACTCGTTCATCAGGCACAGGGAATGCACTTCCGCGCCGTCACCGACCAGCCGCTGTTCTATCTGGCACTGCTGGCGGTCGTCCTGGGCACCGTGCTTTTCCTTGCCGGACTCTTGGGAGAAATGATAGCCCGCACTTCTGCGGAACGCAACCACTATAACATCAAAGAAGAGATATGAAAATAGGCATCTGCAACGACCACGCCGGCACCGAGTACAAGTTCAAACTGATAAAATATCTGTCCGGAAAGGGCCACGAAGTTGTAAACTTCGGGACCGACGGAGTTGAATCCTGCGACTACCCCGATTTTGCACACGCCCTGGCTGGCGCCGTAGAAAGAGGTGAGGTAGAGCTCGGTATCGCCATCTGCGGCACCGGAAACGGCATGGCCATGACCCTCAACAAGCATCAGGGCATACGCGCAGGACTTGCCTGGAACACCGCAGTCGCCCATCTTGTCGCAGAACACAATGCAGCTAACGTACTCGTCGTACCAGCCCGCTTCGCATCTTACCGCATGGTGGTATCGATGGTGCGCGAATGGCTGGCGACCGATTTTGCCGGCGGACGGCACCAGAGAAGAATTGACAAGATACCGCTTACGCGGTATTAATCATCCCCCTGCACCCCCAGGGGACTGAAGGGGACACCCCTTCAGACTGACCCCGGTCGCTTCGCTCCAACAGCGCAGAATTGACTATCCCCCTGCACCCCCGATACTGTCATTTCGAGCGAGTGCAGCGAGTCGAGAAATCTACCGGCAACCATGCAAAACCTTAGCGCTCCCCTCTCCCGCGACATCGCCGATTACCCCGACGGAATAGTCCTGCCGGTAGACAAACCGTACCGCTGGACGTCCGCAGACCTCGTTCGAAAGATAAAATGGGCCGCGTGCAGGCACTTCGGCAAGAAGAACCTCAAGGTCGGCCACGCGGGCACGCTTGACCCCCTCGCAACCGGCATCCTGCTGGTCTGCATAGGGCCCGCCACGCGCCGAGCCGAGACTCTTCAGGCGTCGGCGAAACAATATATCGCCGGAGTATGCTTCGGGGCGACAACCCCTTCGTACGACCTTGAGAAACCGGTTGACAGGGTGCTCGGACTCGACGGCGTAACGCGCGAGAGCCTGCAGGCCGCACTTCCCCGCTTCGTGGGGGAGCAGATGCAGGTAGCTCCCCTGTTCAGCGCCAAGTCGGTTGACGGAGTGAGGGCTTACGAAACGGCACGCCGGCTGCTGCGTGAGGCCACGTCACGCGGAGAGGCCTTCGACCCCGGAGACATCCTCCAGTCATCCCTTATCAACATTTATGGGCTCGAGCTGCTAAGCTTCGAAGAAGGTTTCCCCGGCGCCCCGCAGCCTGTCGAGGCAGGGCCCGGCAACGGACGCATCAACGTGGCCGACGTAAGCGGAGTCCCTCTGCGTCACGCACTTATACGCGTAGATTGCTCAAAGGGAACGTACATCCGTGCCCTTGCCCGCGACCTGGGAGAAGCCCTCGGCAGCGGCGCCTTCCTGGGATCGCTCAGGCGCACCGCCAACGGCGGCTTCAGCATCGACGAAGCCCTCAGCATCGAGCAAGTGATGGAACTGCTCGGCTAAGGGACGCCCTACTGCATACTGCGGAGCCGCACGTCGATGCCGGGAAGAGATGCCGGAATGGAACTGATGTCGGTGTTGCTGAAGTGATAGGGTATCAGCACTTTGGGGCCAAATGACGAGGCTGCGCGGATACACTGCTCAACAGTCATTGTATATGGCTGGTTTACAGGGAGGAACGCTATGTCTATATCTTTGAGCGCAGACATTTCGGGTATGTCTTCCGTATCACCTGCCACATAGATTCGCAGTCCATCCAGCGTGAGCACATAACCGTTATCGCGTCCTTTGGGGTGAAACTTCAGATGGCCTTCGGTGGTATTGTATGCCGGGACCGCCTCTATGCTGACACCCTCCGCAAGAAAGCATGAATCACCGTTGGACATAGCCTTGCCGTATCCGAGCATTTCGGCGCACCGGGGGTTGGTTATCAACTGCGTAGCAGCCGAAGACAGGGCGCCTATCGCTTCTTTGTCGAAGTGGTCCTGATGTTCGTGGGTCACCAATATATAATCAGCCTTGGGGAATTCAGAAGCATAGTCTGTAAAACGGTCGCCGAGCTGTGTTACAGGGTCGATCTGGAAAGACAGGCTACCGAAGCGGATTTCCAGGGAGGCATGCTTTACGAGCGTTATATCCACCCTCTTTCCTCCGTCTGTATAGAAACGTTCCACCTCGTAACGGGTTACGGGCTTACCCGCCTCGGTCCAGGCAAGATAGCCGCCGGCCAGGTTGCAAACCTTGAATCCCGCCTTCTCCAGTTTGGACGAAGCTGCGGCGCTGCGCCTTCCGCTGCGGCAATAAACCATCACCGGACGCTGCTTGTCAAGAGCGGCAAGAGCATCGGTCATAAAGTCTTTCGAATACCAATCGATATTCACTGCGCGGGCGATATGTCCCACGGCATACTCATCTGCAGTACGTACGTCCAGCAGCTGCACAGTCCGGTCGTCATCGAGTTTTTGTTCGAACGATGCGACGTCGAGGTTTTCAAAGCCCTTGCAGGAGAAAAGGCTCAGGAGAGAAAAAGCCATGGCTCCAATTGTGTGTTTCATGCGTTGAAGTTATAAAAAAGGGCAGGCTCAGCGGCCTGCCCGGAATTTACTAGTAGAGCTCGTCAACCGGCTCACGGAAATCGTCGATGGTGGGAGCGGGAGCCTGAGGGCGTGCGGGACGCTCGCGACGGGGTCCGCGGCCTTCTCCGTGACGCTCTCCGTGGCGTTCGCCACCTTCGTGACGCTCGCCACTGCGACGCTCACCTCCATCACGGCGTCCGCCTTCGCGGCGTTCGCCCCTGCCGCCTTCGCGGCGAGGTCCATGCTCGCCTGAGCCGTTTCCGCCACGTCCGCCCTTAGGCTCTACATAACCTTCGGGTTTCTCGGTGAGGGCACGCATGCTGAGGCGCATCTTGCCGCTCTTGGCATCGTATTCGAGGAGCTTGACGTCAACTTCGTCGCCGACTGCAAGCACGTCTTCCACCTTTTCGGTTTTGTTCCATGCGATTTCACTCACATGCAGGAGACCTTCCTTGCCGGGGAGGATTTCGACGAAAGCACCGAAGTCAAGGATGCTGACGACCTTGCCGTGATATACGTTTCCGGCCTCGGGGACTGCGCAGATGCCCTTGATCCAATCGAGGGCCTTCTGCATTGCATCCTTGTCGGCGGAAGCGACATCCACGACGCCCTCGGTGAGGTTGGTGCCGGGGATGGGGACTTCGTCGATGGAGATAGTGGTACCGGTCTCTTTCTGTATCTTCTGGATTGTCTCGCCTCCTTTGCCGATGACTGCGCCGATGAACTCTGCAGGTATGCGGAGCTGCTCGATGCGGGGCACGAAGGGCTTGTAGTCCTCGCGGGGAGCGGGGATGGTCTTGAGCATTTCGCCCATGATGTGGAGACGTCCTTCGCGAGCCTGTGCAAGTGCTTTTTCGAGTACTTCGTAGCTCAGGCCGTCAACCTTTATATCCATCTGGGTTGCGGTAATACCGTCGGCGGTACCGGTGACCT
>DGVM01000082.1 GCA_002395925.1 Bacteroidales bacterium UBA4284 | reverse complement strand
CGGCGGCCTGCTGTATTACGACGGCGCAAACATGAACCCGCTTCTGGGCATGGTGCGCCCCGGAGACATGGGATTCGATATCATGCATCTCAACCTGCACAAGACTTTCAGTACGCCCCACGGCGGAGGCGGCCCCGGCAGCGGGCCTGTCGGCGTTGCGGAGCATCTGGTGCACCTGCTCGACGTTCCACGTACCAGCGGATTCCATGGCAATTTCGGAGTCATCGTGCGCGCCTGTGCCTACATCCTCATGCTTGGCCGCGAGAATATACGGCTTGCCGGCCCTCTTGCGACCCTCGCCGCCAACTACATAAAAGAGTCGTTGAAAGACAGTTACAAGCTTCCTATCAGCGGCGTCTGCAAGCATGAGTTCGTATTCGACGGTCTTGCAGATGGCGGTGACGTCACCACGCTCGACGTAGCCAAGCGGCTTCTCGATTACGGTTTCCATGCGCCTACGATTTATTTTCCCTTGCTTTTCCATCAGGCCCTGATGATAGAACCTACGGAGACCGAGTCGCTCCAGACACTCGATTCCTTTATCGACGTGATGCATACCATTGCACGCGAGGCAAGCGAAAATCCGGAACTCCTGCATACGGCTCCGCACAATACTCCTATCGGGCGTCCCGACGAGACTGCCGCCGCCCGTCAGCCAGTTTTGAAATTTGATTTTTAACCTTTTGATATGAAGAATTATTTCGATCTCAGCGGCCGCGTGGCCGTCGTAACCGGTGCTTCTGCCGGACTTGGTCTCCAGATGGCCAAAGCTTTTGCAAGCCAGGGCGCAAACCTCGTCCTTCTTGCCCGTCGTATGAATCTCCTGGAAGAGAATGCCAAAGCCATTCATGAGGAATTCGGAGTTGAGGTACTTCCTTTCGCTTGCGATATCACAGACACCGAGAAAGTCAAGGCTGCAGTCGCAGCTACCATGGAGAAGTTCGGCCGCGTGGACATACTCATGAACAATGCCGGCACCGGCGCAGTCGCTCCCGCAGAAGAGATAACCGACGATCAGTTCAAGCACGAAATGAACATCGACCTCTTCGGCACATTCATCTGCGCCCGCGAATTCGGAAAAGAGATGATCAAGGCCGGTTACGGACGCATCATCAACATAGCTTCCATGTACGGCCTCGTGGGCAATCTCATCGTCGGCAGCGCTCCTTATCATGCAGCCAAGGGCGGCGTTGTCAATCTTACCCGCGCTCTTGCAGCCGAATGGGGCAAGTACGGCGTAACCGTTAACAGCATCTGCCCCGGTTACTTCTACACCGACCTTACTACCGAGACTCTCGACAGCGATTTCTTCCAGGCCATCGCCAAGAACAACATCCCCATGGGACGTTATGGCAAGAGCGGAGAACTCGACACCTGCGCGCTGTTCCTTGCTTCTCCTGCCAGCACTTATGTGAACGGACAGAATATTGCTGTTGACGGCGGATATACCTGCATCTAGCCTGACATCTCAATGCGCCGTCCGGCGACAAGATTCCTGCCGGCCTCCGGAAATTGCTCCGGAGGCCGGTTCGTTGATATGCTGCGGTGAAAACATAAATAATACTGAAATAATGCAGGTAAATTGTTTTGAATGACTTATATTTGCATAGCTAAAGAAATGTTAAAGAATAAGTTGCTTCTATGAAGAAGATGAACATCCCCTTGATGGGAACATTGCTGGGCCTCTCGCTTATCGTATGCCCGATTCTCTATATCTATGTGGGACCCTCGCTCGACGCAGCACAGGTAGGCGTCCTCAAAACCCTGGGAATAATCGCAGCCTGCAGTGCGGCATGGTGCTTTGTCGTGGGCGAAATCACCGGCAACAATTCGCAGATGGACAAGCTGTGGAGCCTGCTTCCTATAGCCTATGCCTGGATTATCGCAGCCGGCGGAGCGATGAGCACAAGGCTCGTTGTCATGGCGGTACTCGCCACGCTGTGGGGCTGCCGCCTCACTTTCAATTTCGCCCGCAAAGGGGCATACCGGCTCAAATTCTGGGAGGGTACCGAAGATTATCGCTGGAGCGTAGTCAGGAGCGGTCCTGCATTCAAGAAAAAATGGGCATGGACCCTTTTCGACCTTTTCTTCATCTGCATCTACCAGAACGCTCTTGTGCTTATGACCACATTCCCCGCTCTGGTGAGCATGAATTCATCCGTTCCTTTTGGGTGGATGGATTGCGTCGCCGCCGTTCTGATGCTGTCTTCCATCATTTATGAAACCATTGCCGATGAGCAGCAGTGGACTTTCCAGACCGCCAAGTGGAAGATGCTGGGCGAAGGGCGCAAACTCGAAGACCTGCCTTCTCCCTACAACCTCGGTTTCAACACCACAGGCCTGTGGAGCAGGAGCCGCCATCCCAATTATTTTGCGGAGCAGGGTACCTGGATCTCTTTCTACCTCTTCTCCATAGGGGCAGGAATCGGAATCCTTAACTGGAGTGTGATTGGAGCGCTGCTGCTGGTAGTGCTGTTCCTCGGCAGCTCAGCCCTCGCAGAAGAAATCAGCTCCGGTAAATATCCGGCGTATGCGGGATACTGCAACAGCGTGCCCAAGTTTTTCCCCGGCAAGAAGTGGAGAGTTTGAACCTCTTCTGTTTTGGCTGATACCAAAATATTTGTTATTTTTGTTCGCTTATTAAAGAAGCGGTCAGTTTTCATCGGCCACGGTTAAAAAATAGC
Source organism: Bacteroidales bacterium UBA4284 (assembly GCA_002395925.1). Next base: position 4,821 of record DGVM01000082.1, on the reverse strand, counting down.
AGTGACCGCTGAAAATCAGCCGCCTCCGAAAAGAACCTCCTTAATGGAAACAGAAAAGAATCTGCTTAAAAAGATATCTACGTGGTACTTCAGCAAGAGGGTCCTTCCGTATTGGGTCATCTTGATTGCTGACACGATTATCGTCTTTGCTTCCGCCATATTCGTTTATTGGGCACTGAGCGGTACGGCGGCCGCCATCAGGTATCACTGGAACGTATTCTATACTGCCCTCCTTTATGCCGCTCTGAGCTGGATAGGCGCCAGGATTTTCCGTACCTATTCCGGCGTCCTGCGGTACTCCAGTTTCGTTGACCTTCTCAAGATTGCATACGCGAATCTGGTCACGCTTGCGCTGGCTCTTGTCGTTTCGCTCGTTGCCAAGTGGCGCGGAGTCGATTCGATCAGCGCGCTCAACATCCTGGAAACCATATTGGTCTTCTTTTTGTCCACGGCGGCCATGTGGGGTATGCGCGTTTTGGTCAAGCTCCTTTTCGACGTGTCCAACTCCGATTCGAGGGCGCAGAGGGTGCTTATCTACGGCGCGCTCACCGGGGGCATAGGCCTGGCCAAGAACATCCGTTCGCAGTCGCCTCTGCAGTTTGACCTCCGGGGATTCATCTCCCACGAACATCGCATCAAGGACATGAAACTCCTTGGCGTTCCTGTATATACGCTCAACGACGACATCGCCTCTATAGTCAAGAAGGAACGCATCCAGGCGGTTCTCGTAAGCCCCTTGCGTGTAAATGAATTCCGTCAGAACCAGAAAATCCAGGATACGCTCATAGCTGCCGGGGTCAAGATATACATGGCCCATGAGGCGGAGGAGGCAAGCGTAAACAAGGACGGATTCCTTGATTCCGAATCTGAGAATATACAGCTCAAGGAGGTGAGCGTAGAAGACCTGCTGCCCCGTTCCGAGATCCGTGTGGATATGAAGACGGTAGGGGAGCAGCTCCACGGCAAACGTGTGCTTATCACCGGTTCCGCCGGTTCCATCGGCTACGAAATCGTCAGGCAGGTCGCCCAGTTCGCACCTTCCAAGATGATGCTGATCGATCAGGCTGAGACTCCCCAGCACGACGTCCGCCTCATGATGGCGAAGGATTTTCCCAATGTCTCCTGCGAGGTCGTAGTGACCAGCATCAGCCGCCGTACGCGCATGGAACATATTTTCGAGGAATTCCGCCCCGAATACGTATTCCACGCCGCTGCTTACAAGCATGTTCCCATGATGGAAGACAATCCCAGCGAGGCCGTGCTCAACAATATCTACGGCACGAAGGTCATTGCCGACATGAGCGTCAAATACGGCGTGCGGAAGTTTGTCATGATTTCCACCGACAAGGCCGTCAATCCTACGAATGTGATGGGCTGCTCCAAGCGTATCTGCGAGATTTATGTCCAGAGCCTCGACAGGAAGATGTATCTGGAGTCGCTCAAGACCCATTCCGACTATACCCAGTTCGTCACCACCCGTTTCGGCAACGTGTTGGGCTCCAACGGGTCTGTAATACCCCTCTTCAAAGAGCAGATAAAGCGCGGAGGTCCCGTTACCGTCACCGACGAGCGCATAGTCCGCTACTTCATGCTTATACCCGAGGCCTGCCGGCTTGTGCTGGAGGCCGGGACCAAGGGCGCCGGCGGAGAGATCTTTGTCTTCGATATGGGACAGCCGGTCAGGATTGCCGACCTCGCCAAGCGCATGATAGCCCTGTCTCATGCAAAGAACGTGGAAATCGTGTACACGGGTCTTCGCGAGGGCGAGAAACTCTACGAAGAGGTCCTCAATGAGCTTGAGGGCACCAAACCCACGTTCAACGACAAGATACGCATCGCCCAGGTGCGGCAGTACGACTATGATGCCGTGTCCAAGGACATCGACGAACTGGTCGATATTGCCAAGAACTTCGACAATATGGCCACCGTCCGCAAGATGAAGGAAATCGTTCCGGAATACAAGAGCAACAATTCCGTCTATGAGATCCTGGATGCAGAGCCCTCAAAGGCGGATAAAGCCAGCTGAACATCGTGGAAGCGATACTGACGGCACTTCTTATTCCGTTTGTCGGAACTGCGCTGAGCGGAATAGTGGAACCCGCAGGCGGAGCGCTAGTGCTGCTGCTGGCATCGGCCGTCACAGGCATTATGCCGTATATGCTTTCCTTTGCCGCCGGCGCAATGCTTTACGTTGTAGTTGAGGAACTTATCCCCGAAACCTCCGAAGGTGCGCACTCCAACCTCGGCACCATAGGATTTGCCCTTGGATTTGCGCTGATGATGGTTCTGGACGTAGTTCTCGGTTTACCGTTATGAAAGAAACAAAAATCTGTGTTATAGGACTCGGGTACGTCGGACTGCCTCTTGCAAGGCTCTTTTCCACAAAGTATCCTACGATAGGGTTTGACCTGAATGCTTCTCGCGTGGCATCGATAATGGCCGGTTGCGACGATACGCAGGAAGTGCCGCCGTCCCTTCTCAGGGAGGCAATAGACCGCTGCGGATTTGTATGCACAACCGATGTGGAGGCCATACGTGACTGCAATTTCTACGTAGTCGCAGTTCCTACTCCCGTCGATTGCAACAACCGTCCCGACCTGGGCCCTCTGCTCGGTGCGAGCCGGACCGTCGGCAAGGTCATATCCGAGGGCGATGTGGTGGTATATGAATCCACCGTTTATCCCGGCGTGACGGAAGAAGAATGCATCCCGATGGTGGAGAAGGTCTCGGGGCTAAAGTACAACCGCGATTTCTTCGCCGGTTATTCTCCCGAAAGGGTCAACCCGGGCGACAAGCAGCGGACGGTAGAGAAGATAAAGAAAGTAACTTCGGGCTCTACTCCGCAAGTGGCTGATTACGTGGACGAAGTTTATAATTCCGTACTGCTTGCAGGCACTCACAAGGCTCCTTCCATAAGGGTCGCGGAGGCGTCGAAAATCATAGAGAACTCCCAGCGCGATGTCAATATCGCCTTCATGAACGAACTGGCAAAGATATTCAACGCCATGGGAATCGATACCCACGACGTAATCGAAGCCGCGTCCAGCAAATGGAATTTCATAAAGCTGAGCCCCGGACTGGTTGGAGGACACTGCATCAGCGTGGACCCCTATTACCTCATCCAGAAAGCTCAGGTTTACGGAGTGCTGCCAAGGGTCATCACCAATGCCCGCCGTCTCAACGACGGCATGGGCGCCTATGTGGCGGGGCAGGTTATAAAGCTGATGAACAAGAGAGGCGTACTGGTAAAAGATTCCCGCATACTGATCCTTGGGGTTACTTTCAAGGAAAACTGTCCCGATATCCGCAACAGCAAGGTGGTGGATATCTATCACACCCTTGCTGAATATACGGGCAACATTACCGTATGCGATCCCTGGGCCGACGCAGACAAGGTCTCCCGGGAATATGGCATCAGCATCTGTCCGCAGGTGCCGGAGGCTGAATATGATGCGGTGATCCTTGCGGTGGCGCACGAAGAGTTCCTGAATCTGGACGTGAGGGCGCTTGCCGGCAGCCGCGGGGTGGTTTACGACGTCAAAGGCGTCCTGCCCCGTGAGTCCGTGGACGAAAGGCTCTGAGTTTAGCTGGCCGGGACGTCGGCCGCTGTGGTATATCCTTCTTTGATACGCCGTTCAATGGCTTCTGCCATAAGGGCAGGGTCGGGCGTCTGCATGGCGGTGAAGCCCTCCGCCCTGAGCCCGTAGTCTTTCCAGTCCATTCCGGAGGCTTCTACCAGCGAGCGGAGGGAGATTCCGCATTCTTCGAGATAATCGTGGCAGAAAGGCCCGTTGATGCGGCATGCGGCCAGGATGAAATGAAACGGCGTGACGGCAGTTGCGCCGCAGCGGCGTGCCTCCAGTCCGGCATGTTCCAGAAAACTCCTTGCGCTGTCGCACGGCAGGATGCTGTCGCGCTCCTCCCATCCTATCGCTTCGTCCACGAAAAGGGCTTCGTCGATCCTGGACTTGAAAAGTGCCGGATCAACCCCGGCAAGATGGAGGATCTCCTCCGTTTCGGGGCTTGCGAGCCGGAGAATTCCGAGCATTATATGGTCGGGGCAGATGTTGTGCCACCCCGTGCGGACGGCCTCATCCCGGCTGAATTCGAGAGCTTTCAGAAAATCGTCAGAAAAGCGCATTTCCATACCGCAAATATGGCAAAAATTCACAATATTTTTACTATCTTTGTATGTTTATAACCATCGAAATTTTATGGATAGTGAAGAAATCGTGCACGGCTTTATAGAGCCTGTAGAAATAGATCACGAAATGCGTACGGCATACATCGATTATTCGATGTCCGTCATAGTGTCCCGTGCCCTTCCGGATGCGCGGGACGGCCTTAAACCCGTTCAGCGGCGCGTCCTCTTCGGTATGGACGGCCTCGGCCTCAGCTTCAGCGGCCAGACCAAAAAGTCCGCCCGTATCGTCGGTGAGGTCCTCGGTAAATTCCACCCCCACGGCGACTCCAGTGTCTATGACGCCATGGCCCGTCTGGCCCAGCCCTGGAACCAGCGTTACCCGCTCGTCTTCGGCCAAGGCAATTTCGGCTCAATGGACGGCGACCCCGTCGCGGCCATGCGATACACCGAGGCCAAGCTCGCAAAAATGACGGAGGACATCCTGGCCGACCTCGACAAGGATACCGTCGATATGACCCTCAACTTCGACGATTCCCTCCAGGAACCCACCGTACTTCCCACCAAGCTTCCGCTCCTGCTGCTCAACGGCTCCAGCGGCATCGCGGTCGGTATGGCCACCAATATGGCTCCCCACAACCTCGGCGAGGTCTGTGACGCCATCTGCGCCTACATCGACA
>DGVM01000199.1:3548-4153 GCA_002395925.1 Bacteroidales bacterium UBA4284 | reverse complement strand
TCATAATAGTCTTTCTCTTCTTCTGTCTTGCCCCAGTTCCGCGCCTGTTCGTTCCAGACCTGAAGGTTGAATTCAGGCACACAGGCGAGCAGGGCGTCCAGATCCTCGAACACGCTGTCCATCTCGCCGCGGACTTTGAGCACCGCGTCCATGTCGCGCTTGTCCCATGCAAGCTGCAGGCTGTCCCGGAGGGTGTCGAAGTAGTCGCCCAGGGCCTGGCGGCCGAGGTTGACGAGGTCGTACTTGTATTCGTAGCGGTCGGAACCGATCTCCAGCATTTTCCTCCAGGCGTAATCCATCACGGGAGTGCGTCCCTTGATATCTGGGAATCTGACTGTCCAGTTGTAGGGCTTGGGCCCGAGAACCGGATGGGAGTTCATTGAAACGCCGGTGCCCGTGTATTGGGGAGCGATGTTCATTATGATGTCGTGCCAGAGAGCCCTGGCGGCGGCATCTTCGCGTCCGATATGCCTGTCGGCGAGCTTGTCTATCCACTGGTCGGGAGTCTCGGGATAGTTCCATCCCAGACTGAGTACGAACTCGAAATAATAAGGGTTGGTGCCGAAGCCTTCCAGAGTTGAACCTACTCCCTTGAGATTGCTTCC
>DGVM01000199.1:2738-3366 GCA_002395925.1 Bacteroidales bacterium UBA4284 | reverse complement strand
TGTCGGTAAGTTTCCATCCGAGCACCCAATCGTCGTGATAGTCGAGCATTATCATCTTGCCCCGGGGTACGCTTCCGAGGTAGGCTTCCATGTTCTCCGGGGTCCAGTGCTTCCGGTCGTTGATGAGGAACCATCCCATCTGAAGCCAGACGGCGTCGGGATCTGCGGCTTCCAGCGACTCCCAGAAGGCCTTGCCCATCGATGCCAGCGTTTCAGGATCCCATGAAGGAGCGTCAACTTCGTTGAAAGGATCCAGCCCGTAGATGTGGTCCGTGCCGAAAACGGCGGTCTGTTCCTCTATGCAGGCTTTCTGCAGTTCGGCATAGAGAGGGTCCGTAGGGGAGAGGAACCAGCAGCGGTAGGGATCTCCGAATCCGCCCCAGTTGCTCACCTTGCTTATTTTCGCTTCCGGATGCATGTCCTTGAATACTGCAGGGACGCTTCCGCTGAAGGCGTGCAGTACCGGTGTCATGGAGAGGGAACGCTCACGCTCAAGAATCTTTTTCCCGAGTTCCGCCTGTGAGTCGATCCAGTCCTGCGGCAGAGGGCCCTGGAAGGTGTTGATGTTCACCATTCGGTGCCATGCAAGATGCGCAGGGCCGGTAAAATGGGCCCGGATCTGCTCGTC
>DGVM01000199.1:0-2609 GCA_002395925.1 Bacteroidales bacterium UBA4284 | reverse complement strand
ACACCGTTGAGGGCCATCCAGTCTATGAAGCGCTCCCATTCTTTCCAACCCCACCACGGCATGGTGTAGCCGAAAGTGCAGTAGTTGAGATAGAATCTGTAGGGAACCCTTGCGCTCACGCTGACCGGTTCCGGCACATCCGGCAAAACCTCGGGCATTTCCACAGGATGAGCCGCATACTCTGATACCGTCGTGTTGCAATAGTTATTGAGGTAATAGTTCAGTCCGACGGCCATGGTGCCGGCGTTGTTTGCCTCAATCACTATCCTGCCTTTTTCTGAACTCAGGGTGAAGGTGTCGCTGCTGTCGGCAGGTACTTCGCGGAATTCAATTCTGGCAGCATGCTCCGGGATGAGGCGTTTGGCCAGGGCCTCTGCAGCCAGGACGCTGTCGCTCTTGTTGCTGCCTGAGCAGGATATGAACAATGCCGCCGTTGCAAGCAGGCAAGTCAGGATAGAAGTAGTTTTCATATCAGTTCATTATAGATTTCGAGTATCTTTTTTCCGTAGTTTTCAATGGAATATTTGCGTACCGCCTCAGATTGTGCAGAACGTAACTGGTTCTCCGGCAGAGTATTGCAAACTTCCTCCAGCATTAAGGAGGCTTTTCCGGCATTAGTGTACAATCGCCCTAGCAGCCCACCTTCCAGAACATCTGCGGAACCTCCGGATCCTCTCGCAATTACAGGACATCCGCAGAACATGGCCTCGATGGCGACTCTGCCCATCCCCTCGTATTCGGTGCAGACCAGTAGCGCGGATGCATAGGAAAGAATGCCTCTCACATCGGAGACAAAGGGCACGAACTCAATCCTTTTACCAACGCCAAGACTGTCTGCGAGTGCCTCAAGCTTGTCTTTCATGGCTGTTTCGATGCCTCCTGCGAATTTCAGTGTGTAGCCAGGCAATCCTGCGCCGGCGAATATCTGCAATGCCTCTTCAGGCCTTTTCAACTCGGAAATGTTTCCTGCGAGGAACAGTATATATGGCTCTTTCTTCTCTTTCAGGACAGCGTCTTTTGCAGACAATACGGCATCCGGCAGGCATATTCCGTTTGATCCGGTGCCCAGATGCTTGAGAAGACCGGGGCTTATGGCAATAACTGTATCCGAGAGTTTAAGCTTCCTTTTCCAGCTCTTCCAACTCGGGAACGGCCTTTGGTGGAGACCGAGGTCAAGATACTCCCTTATGTGCCATACGTGCGGCACCTTTGCCTTGCGGGCGATGTCCAACCCTATGTCCACTGTGCCTGAGTTGCTGTGCACCAGCGCCGGACGGCCGATTTCGTCGATCACTTTCCTGATGCACCGTCTGCGCAGGATAGCATCTGCAAACAGATGAGGGAGAAACCTCAGGGCCAGGGACAGCCCATGATGGTTGAAGGTACCTCTGTTGAAAGGGACTACCATGCAGTTGTATCCGTTCTGCCTGAAGAAATTACAGGCGGGGCCGTCTTCCCGGAAAAGAATTACCGGCTCGACTTCTTCTCCAAGCGCATCCAGCATTGCCTTGAGTGAAAGAGAAGACCCTCCTAAACTGCGGTCCTCGTTCGAAATGTACAGTATCCTAGGCCTCATTTGACGTGTCTGACTTAAGTGCTTCGAGGATGAAATCCATAGACTCCCGCCGCAGTTTTTCAATACTCTCGGCCGGATTGTCGCCAAGGCTGTTCAGCAAGGAGTCTATGCGACCGTCCGCCTTTGTGCCCGTATGGATGAAGTCGAAGGATTTCCCGTACAGTATAGAGAGAGCAGTCGCATGGAAGGATGTCGTCACTATGTGCGAGGCGTCCTTTATGAGACTGATGAATTCTGCAGGGCCGTATTTGTTCCGGCCTTTCGAATAAGGCGTCCTTGCAACAGGAAGGACTTTCAGGCCGTTCTCCGCAGCGATGTTCGCTGCAAGGGATGCAACCTTAGGGTCGTCGATTGCCTCATAGGTGAGGACATAATCTTTCTCCTTTACAGGAGCGCATATCTGGTCAAGGACTTCAGTCCCGGCAAGTATCACGGGGTCGAGGTTCAATACTGCGGGTATGCCTTCTTCATCCATGCGCTCCAGCATGGATTCTTCCCGTACGCCGATGCGGTAGAAATTATGCAGATACCTTCGTATCACTTTAAGCTCCTCCGGATTTGGAATGATGTCTCCGTCGCTGGCGGCGTATGCTATGTTGCGCGTCATTGCAGCAATTGGAGCGCCCGCGTAAAACATGGGATCGACACCTCCACTGATATTGCGGTTCCATATCTGGTCGCTGCCGTAGAAGATGGCGTCGAAACGGGAGCCTTCGACCGGAGAGAGGGACAGCCCGCTTTCGAATGCGGCGAATGCGGCATCTCTTTTCATGGCCCCGGCAAGTTTCGCGGAAACCTTGAGCATTGTCATGGGATGCTTTGCAAAGGAAGATTTCCACAGTTTGTACGGGGCTGTAAGATAATCCGGTCTGTAGTCGATTACACTCACCTCGTGCCCCAGGGATCTGAGCACTTCGTACAGGCAGCGGCACTGGAGCGCTGCGCCGTAGTTCTTTGCCGAATGGAAGGTGAGTATGCCTATTTTCATATATGGCGTTTGACTTTCTTTATGAATTCTTCGAAGCGGTTGCGA
>DGVM01000109.1 GCA_002395925.1 Bacteroidales bacterium UBA4284 | reverse complement strand
TGATGTTGAGTTCCTTGAAGTTGCCTATCGCGATGCGGCGGCCTATCTCTTCGAGGGTCATATGCTTCTGGGTCTTGATGCCCTGGATGCGGATGAGCTGCTCACGCTTGGCGGCGATGTTCTTGGCCTCGCGTTCGTCGGCGAGCACGTTGAATTTTTCGCCTGCAGCAGGGGCTCCGTTGAGTCCGAGTACGGACACCGGCGTGGAAGGACCTGCCTCCTGCACCTTCTGGCCACGTTCGTTGAACATGCTCCTGATGCGTCCGTAGAAACTTCCGCAGAGCATGACGTCGCCCTGGCGGAGGGTTCCCTCCTGTACCAGCACGGTGGCAAGATAACCGCGGCCCTTGTCGAGCGAAGACTCGATGACCGCTCCTGCGGCGAGCTTGTTGGGATTGGCCTTGAGCTCCAGCAGGTCGGTCTCGAGAAGCACCTTCTCAAGGAGTTTGTCAACTCCGATACCCTTCTTGGCGGATATCTCCTGGCACTGGTATTTGCCTCCCCAGTCCTCGACGAGGATGTTCATCTCGGAGAGCTGGCGGCGAATCTTGTCGGGGTCGGCTCCTGGTTTGTCTATCTTATTGATCGCAAAGACCATGGGAACGTTCGCAGCCTGGGCATGATTGATAGCCTCGATGGTCTGGGGCATCACGGCGTCGTCGGCTGCGATGATGATGATGGCAAGGTCGGTGAGCTGGGCGCCGCGAGCACGCATGGCGGTGAAAGCCTCGTGTCCGGGAGTGTCGAGGAAGGTAATCTTGCGTCCGTCCTCGAGCTTGACGCTGTACGCACCGATATGCTGGGTAATACCGCCAGCCTCGCCTGCGATGACGTTGGTCTTGCGGATGTAGTCGAGCAGTGATGTCTTACCGTGATCGACGTGTCCCATGACCGTGATGATGGGCTGGCGCTCCACGAGGTCTTCGGGATTGTCGGGCACGTCGGAGGCGATTTCTTCGGATATCTCGGCTGTTACGAATTCAACCTTGTATCCGAATTCTTCTGCCACCAGGACTATGGTCTCGGCATCGAGCCTCTGGTTGATGGAAACCATGAGACCGAGGCTCATACATGCTCCGATAACCTTTACTACCGGAGTGTTGTTCATGAGGGTGGCAAGGTCGTTGACCGTGAGGAACTCGGTGACCTTGAGCACTTTCTGTTCGGCTGCGGCTTCCAAGAGCTCCTCCTGGGTACGCTGGGCAGCGGCCTCGCGCTTCTCTTTGCGGTATTTGGCTCCGAAGTTGTTCTTCTTGCCCTCGTTCATGCGGGCGTACGTCTCCTTGACCTGCTTCTGGATCTCTTTCTGCATTGCCTCCTGCTCGGCCTCGGTCATTGCAGGGGCCAGACGGCCGCGGTCGCGCCTGCGCTTGCCTTGTCCGGGTGCAGCCTGTTGCTGGGCGGGATTGTCTTTCTTGGGATTGCGCTCAATGTTGGCGCCGGCCTTGGCGACATCGACCTTCTTCGCGCCCTTGCCGTTGATGCGCTCGCGCTTGACGGGTTTGCGCTCGAACTGGCTCAGGTCCACCTTGCCCACCACCTTGAAGGGAGATGTGGAAGGCTGAGGCTCCGTGGCTGCAGGAGCAGCAGGAGCTTCGGCGGCTGCAGGAGCTGCGGCCTGGGGTCCGGCCGGTTTTTCTGTTTCCGCTGCGGGTTCCGGCTCCGGCTCAGGTTCCGGCTCCGGCTCAGGTGCGGGAGCGGGTTCCGGTTCGGGCTCGGGTGCAGGCTCGGGTGCGGGTTCCACGGGCTGAGGTTCCGGCTCCGGTGCAGGAGCAGGTTCGGGTACAGGCTCGGGAACAGGCTCGGGCTCGGGTGCAGTCTCTACGGGCTGAGGTTCCGGCTCCGGTGCAGGCTGAGCAGGTGCGGGCTCTTCCTTCTTTTCGGAGGCAGCCTTGGGCTTGTGGTCGTTGAAGAAGGTGTTGGAGCGGATGGTTATGACTTCCGCTTCCTCTTCTTCCTCCTCCTGCTTAGCCAGCTTGCGATTGGTCTTTTCCAGGATTTCCTTTACTTTTATATCTGCCAGGGCAGCCTGCTCCAAGGCCTCCTTGTCCTTGCCGAATTGCTTCTGAAGGTCGGGCAGATATTCATCCGAAACCTTGGCGTTCGGATTTTCGTCAACCTCGACACCCTTGCGATGGAGGAAATCCACCAGGTCGCTCAGGCCGATGTTGAATTGTTTAAGGAGCTTGCTTATTCTGATGTCTGCCATTATTCTTCGAATTCTGCTTTAAGGATACGGATGACTTCTTCTACGGTCTCGTCGTCGAGGTCGGCACGGCGTGCGATATCCTCGGGGGCGATGGCAAGAACGCTTCTTGCAGTGTCGCAACCGATGGCCTGGAGCTTATCGAGCACCCATCCGTCGATTTCGTTGGCGAATTCTTCGAGCAGAACGTCATCCTCCTCCTCGGATTCTTCTTTGGAGAGCTCGCGCCACACTTCGATTTCGCGGCCGATGAGCTTGCCGGCGAGGAGCACGTTGACGCCGCCCTTGCCGATACCCTTCTTGACTTCTTCGGGGCGCATGAACACCTTGACCTTGTCGTCGGGGCTCTGGCCCATGTCGATGCTGGACACCAGGCCAGGCGCGAGGGCCCTCTGGATCATGAGGGTCGGGTTGGAAGACCAGGGGATGACGTCGATGTTCTCGTTGCGGAGCTCGCGTACGATACCAAGTATCCTGCTGCCCTTCACACCGATACATGCTCCGATGGGATCGACCCTGTCGTCGTAGGACTCAACTGCGACCTTGGCGCGCTCGCCGGGTACGCGGACCACTTTCTTGACAGTGATGAGGCCGTCGGCGATCTCGGGGACCTCCTGTTCGAATAGCCTCTCAAGGAACTCGTCGGTAGTGCGGCTCAGGGTGATGTAGGGAGTCGTATTGTTGCGCATCTCCACGCTTTTGATGACGGCGCGGACCGACTCGCTCTTCTTGAAGTGCTCGCCGGGAATCTGCTCGTTCTTGGGGATGTGGAGCTCGTTGCCGTCTTCGTCGAGGATGAGGACCTCTTTGCTCCAGGTCTGATATACCTCGCCGACGAAGAGTTCGCCCACCTTCTCGGAGTATTTCTTATACACGTTTGCCTTCTCGATGTCCATGATACGGCCCTGCAGGTTCTGGCGGATGTTCAGGATGCCGCGGCGGCCGAAGGAAGCGAGGGGGAAAAGCTTGGCGTAGGTGTCGCCGATTTCGTAATCGTCGTCGCCGCTGTCTTCGCGCACCTGCTCGATGGTCATTTCCGCGTTGGGATTCTCAACTTTCTCAACAATCTCGAAATTCTGATAGATTTCGCAGGTTCCCTTGTCCACGTTGACGATGACGTCGAAATTGTCGGAGCTACCGAAGGTCTTGGCAATCTGGGTAAGGAATACATCCTTGAGTACGCCCATCATTACGGAGCGGTCGATGTTCTTCTCCTCTTTGAAGTCCTTGAAGGCGTCAATGAGGGTGATTACTTTTTCTTTTTCCATTATTCTTCTGTTGTCTTTAATAATTCGTCTGCTTCCTCGGCGCTGATACCGAGGGATGTTACAGTGAGGGCATAGTCCTCGACGTCGCGGTTGAAGGCGTTCAGGACGGCACGGTGCACGTGTTCGCAGTCTTCCAGCGATACGGGCTCGGCGGCCTTGTCGATTGTTACCTCGAATACATTGTCGTCGTCGTTGAAATCGATTCCGACTACGGTGCAACCGCATTCTGCGGCGGCTGCGTTCACTGTTTTTTCAAATTCTTCTCTAAGCATGGCTAAACAAAAAAATAGAAGCCTTCGGCCTCTATCTCTAACACGGATGCAAAGATACAAATAATATTGAAAAAAACAAAGAGCCGTCAGCCAGATTCAGGGCAGTCTGTTTCGGAACCGTTTGCACCCGCGCAAGTAGCGGGAGGGGCCCATCGCCTGCGATGGGAGGGTCCGAGCGAAGCGAGAGCGGAGAAACAGAGTGCCAGTAATCTCTGACTGACGGCTGACAATCGGTATTTTTGCTATATTTGCGCCATGGACAACAACAAGTTCAACAAATACTTCTCCACTTTCGTCCTGATAGGAATGACGGTGGCTACCATTGCAGCCACGGCGCTCAAATTCGGCTCCGCAAGCCCCGACGCGCGGACGCTGCTGCTGGTGTCCGCCTTCGGTTCGCTGATGGGCGTCACAGCCACTGTCCTGTCTGCCAACGGCCTGATAATCACCTTCCTGTTCGGCCTGCTGGATGTCAGCATATACGGAATCGTATGCCTTATAAACTGGTACAACGGTGCGTCCGGCCTGGGAAACGCCATCCTTCATTTCCTGTATTTCGTCCCCATGCAGTTTGTAGGATACCTGCAATGGAAACGCAGGGGGAAGGTCAGCGGAGGCGCTGTAAAGGCACGCCGGCTCACGCCCGCACAACGCTGGGGCGCCGCGCTCGTCATGCTGGCCGGCAGCGTAGCGGCCTACTTCATCCTGGCCCGCTTCGACCGGTCCGCCGCAGACACCTTCATCAAGACCGCCGTCGTACTCGACGTGCTGCCCCTCGTATGCAACATCCTGGGCCAGCTGCTCATGAGCACGGCCTACATGGAGCAATGGGTATTCTGGATAGGTGTAAACGTCTTTTCCATTGCGATGTGGAGCCATACCCTGGCAGGCAGCCCCGATTCATCGTACGCCACCATCTACATCATCAAATATGCCTTCTACCTGGTAAACAGCCTCAACGGCCTTCGCAACTGGCTCAGGCTCAGCAAAACCGCCGAGACTGCCTGACATCGAATATCTTGCAGCGTAATGCTCTCAGAAGGTCAGCCTAATGCCCAATCCGGGAGCCGGCTGGAGTGAACCTGCGGAAGGGACCAGCGCCAGCGACGGTACCAGATCCACGTCTTTATAGTACATGTTCTTGACCTTGGCCACCTTGACCGCATCGCATATATTCCAAATATTGAACGCAGCGTGGCCCGCAAGGGTGATGACGGAGGCTCCGGCCGTTACCGCCAGCAGCGCACTGCTTGCCACCATATTCCCCGGCAGCAGGCCGGAGACAGGATTCGGAGTGGTAGCGGCAATGCTGTACAGCAGCACCGCCCCCTCGAAAAATTCGAGCACTGTAAAGCCTGCGTTTGCTGCTAAGATGCCAAGCCCTCTCCCCCACTCGTCGCAGATGCACTGACCGAGGCCGGGAATGACAGAAGCTATTCCCGCCCATCCGGGAGAATAAGGGTCGGAAAAATCATATTTATAGGCCTTGGGATCATAATAATCCTTGATATCGCGGTACTTGGGATTCGCCGGCCGCTCCTGTGCAAAAGCCGGGAAGGCGAGGACGGAAAGGAAAAGGAATGCGGTTAAGAACTTTTTCATATTGCAGTTTATTGTACAAAGGAGGCGAAATAGCCGCAAAAAAACACATTGGTAATCAGGTATCCTATTATCGTTGAAACGATTACGCAAATCAACCCGGGCATCATGAAACTGTGGTTCAAAAGATACTTGCCTATGACGGTCGTCCCGGAGCGGTCGAAGTTTACGGTTGCGATGTCGGAAGGGTAATTGGGGATGAAGAAGTAACCGTACACGCTGGGCAGCACGCCAAGCAGCACGGGGCCTGCAATTCCAAGCTCGTATGCCAGCGGAAGCATTGCCACCACCACTGCCCCCTGTGAATTGATGAGCACGGAGACAACGAAGAACACGAACGCGATGCTCCAGGGATAGCTGGCCACGAGGCCGGAGAGCATAGTTTTCATCTCTTCCAGATAATTACTGAAGTAAGTATCTGCAAGCCAGGCAATTCCATAAATAGCGACAACTGCCACCATACCCGACTGCCACACTGCTCCGGCAACGGCCTTCTTGGGAGAGGCCTTGCAGAACATGATGTTGCAGGCTGCCGCCATAAGCATTATGATCTGGATGCAGATGTTCATCTTGGGCAATCCGGCGGCAACGGCAAGCGTCTGCCCCGACGAAGTATGTATCATCTGCATGAACGCAAAGCCCACGATTACGAGCAGAGAGCCCAGGAAAATGAATACGGAGGCCTTTGCCTGCGGTGTAATCTCTTTGTCGAGAGTCGTAGCGGTATTGCCGTACATGTAGGCGTACGTCTCGGGGTCGGCCTTGCGGGCCAGGAAAGCCGGATCCTTGTCAAGGTCCTTGCCGCGCTTGTACGATGCAAGGGCGGCGCACATGAGCCCCATGATGCAGGACGGGATCGTGACCATCAGCACCTGCGGTATGGAAACCATATAACCGTTGGCATTCGATATGGTGACGAAGGCCACCACCGCCGCGGCAATCGGAGAACAGGTGATTCCCACCTGCGAGGCTATCGACGCTACGCCACAGGGACGCTCCGGACGTATGTTCTTCTTGAGAGCTATGTCGCAGATAATAGGCATGATGGTATATACGACATGCCCGGTACCCACGAGAACGGTAAGGAAGAACGTCACCAGGGGGCCCAGGAAGGTTATATGCTCGGGATGCTTGCGGAGCAGTTTCTCAGCGATCTGTATCATCCAGTCCATTCCACCGGAAGCCTGAAGCGTACCGGCACATGTAACTGCGGCGATGATGATATAGATGACGTCGGTTGGAGGAGTCCCCGGGGTGAGGCCGAAGCCGAACACCAGCACGGCGAGGCCGATTCCGGATATGGCGCCGAGGGCAAGGCTTCCGTACCTCGATCCCACATACAGAGCCGCGAGCACTATCAGCAGCTCGATGACCATTGCAAATGTCATTTCCTGAAACTATTGGTTATCTTTCGTCAAAGATAGCAATTTATTTAATCACCATCGCTTGATGCCGTGTATTTGCTTTCGATTCTGTTTTTGCTATCTTTGCATCATGCAGAAATACACCGCACCGGATTGTTTTTACGAGGAGTCTGTCCCTCAGGCCATTATTGCCGCCAGCACGGACGACTACCCCGCCGATTTCATTGACCCCGAATTCAGTTAGCCATGAAAAAACACCTGCTTTTCCTGGCAATGCTGACGCTTGCCGCTTGCAGCCGGGTATCGACCCTGCCCGAGCCATACGAAGGAACGGCCATCGTCCGTCCTCTGCTTGTATCTTCCGACCCTGCGAACGCAGTCCCCAACAAACCTGCACCCGCATCCGGGATCCCCGTCCCCAGCACAGTCAAAGCTGGTTATGACCAGACCCGCACTTATCTGCAAGGCACTCCGGACGGCGGCGCAAAGGTCTTCTGGAGCCCGGGCGACAGCTTTATGTCTTTCTGGCTGGCAGGCGACCTCTCCGGATACTCAAACATCACGATGACGACTTCCGGCAGCGGTGCGTACGCCGAGTTCAGCTCCGATTATTCCCTGCCCGACGGACTGCTGTACAGCTTCTATCCCGGCGTGGGCTACGGACTCGGCATCACGCCCGGCAAGGACAAGAAGGTCCTTTTCGACCTCGAACTCCCGTCCAAGCAGACCGCCGTCGAAGGCGGAGTCGCAAACGGCGTCAATCTTTCCTTCGCCAGTTCTACGGTGTTCGGAGACGAGCTGCGGTTCCACAACATCCCTTCGCTCATCCGCTTCAGGCTGAGCGGCTCGGTAGTCTCGCGCATCACCTCCATAACTATCAGGGGCAAGCAGCAGCTTGCGGGCCACATGGTGTTCACTCCTTCAGGAGAGAGCCTGGAGAATTCGTACTACAGCTTCGGAGGCGACACTTACACCAGCGTCACCCTGAGCGGCACCTTCCGGGAAGGCGCAGATTATTATGTCGCCGTATTCCCCGGCACCCAGAAACTTACCGTGGTATTCTCCGACGGCGCCGACGGTTCCACCACCCTGTCTTCCGGCAAGGAGATTCCCCTTAGCATGGGCCGCATCGCAGACCTGGGCTCAATCAGCCTCGGCAACGACTTCCGCGACCCCAAGCCCATCCGTCCCGTACTGTACAATGAGGCTTCATCCAATCTCAAGCCTGTTACAATCGCCGTGATTCCCGAAGGATTCACGCATGAGCAGATGTCCACCTACGACGCCCTCGCCAGGGCCGCCCTGGAGACGCTTTTCGCAACGGAACCCTACAAGAGCTACAGGGAGTACTTCAACGCCTGGATCCTGTATGCCTTCTCCAAGGAGTCCGGAGCATCGGTGACCGACGGCAACGGCAACATCACCCTGGAGCGAAAAACCGCCTTCGGTGCAAGATGGGGCGCATCAAGCTACGGCGACATGAAGGCCGACGGCTCAGAGATAAACCGCTTCCTGCAGGAGACCTGTCCCGACTTGATCGACGGCAGCCACAGCTGCAGCGAGGTCCCTGTACTGATGATAATCAACGATTCCCGCTACGGAGGCATCTGCAGCGTCTCCAGCGAAGGAGATGGATATGCGATGGTGCCTTACACCGACTACGGCGGACCGCTCACCTGGGGTTATCCTTCCGTAACAGCCGTCAGCGACACAGACCCTGCAGCAGGCATAAGGAACACCACCCAGGAAGAGACCGAAGTACTCGGCATAAACGTGGGCGACTGGCGCAATATAGTAGTGCACGAATTCGGAGGCCACTGCTTCGGCAGGCTTGCCGACGAGTATTGGCACAACGATTCCTACAAGTCCGCCGTATCGTCAATCAGCACCCATACATGGCCTGTTCCCTTCGGGCTCAACGTCTCTGCCACCTGCACCGACGTCCCCTGGCAGAAAGAGATTCTGGACAACCTCGACGATTTCCTGGTCCTGGACAGCCGCTACTCCCGCATAGGCATTTGGCAGGGAGGCGACACCTCCCCCATCAACCGCTGGCGCAGCGAGAAGATTTCCTGCATGATAGACAACCGTTTCTACTTCAGCACATGGCAGAGGGCATTGATAGTCAAGCGTATAATGCAACTTGCAGGAGGCAGTTTCGAACTGTACGACTTCGTAGCCAAGGACAATCCCGCCGACCCCGTACGCGACAAGACGTCGGCCTCCGCTCCTGCCGCTCCCGCAGTCAAGGCAGTCAAGGGCACTGCTGCACCACGGCCCGTTCCTCCCCTGCCGCCTCCGGTTCTCAACGCCGAATAAAGATCTAAACACCTGCCTTCGGCCTATAAATCCATCTGAGGCCAAGGCGGTCCTTCAGGCGGGCGGGAAGGATGGCGACCAGCGGCGGAAGCAACACATTCATCAGCCCGGGGCTGACAGTCCTCCGGCCACGGAACATCGCACCGAGCGCCCTCCGCACAAGCCATTGCGGACTGCGCACCACGCCGATGCGGCGAAGGAAGTTCCGCATGCGCTCACCCAGCGGATACAGACCGGTATCGACGGCTGACGGACATACCGTAGTGACCGTTACGCCGAAAGGACGCATCTCATAAGACAGGCTTTTGCCGAAACTCAGCAGATAGGCCTTTGTAGCCGAATAAATTGCAATTCCAGGAGCCGGTATCCTCGCCGTCATAGACGACATGTTGAGGATACGTCCGGCGCCCTGTTCCTTCATGCGTGAGCCCAAAAGGATGCACTGCTGAGTGACGGCATCCATGTGCAGCGCCATCATTGTCTTCACCTTGCCGGCAATCTCTTCGGACAGGTATTCCATGAAGAACATGCCGGCATTGTTGACGAGAATGTCGGGGTGCAGGCCATTGGAATCGCACCAGTCAAGCACCTTCCCGGCGGCACCCTGCAAGGAAAGGTCGATGCAGAGCGTCCACACCGGAACACCATACTCGTTCCTGATTATTCCGGCAGCCTGTTCAAGCTCTTCTCCCCTGTTGCTCAGCATAGCCAGGGCATATCCCTTCCGGGCAAGCTGCCGGCAGAATTCCAGCCCTATTCCGGAACTTGCTCCCGTAACGAGAGCCGTATGCACCATGTTTTCGTCCATCATGGAATAAATATCATAATAACACTGAGATCCTTTCTTGATGTATCACTGAACTATTTTAAGTCCGATAATCGAGGCAATGAGGGGTCGCCGTTTCCGAAAAAGAGGCCAGTTCAAAACGGTAATTGTTTTTGACTTGACAGGTGTTGGATGCCTTTCCCCTATTCTCCAATTCTCCAGATGCTAATCAATACCAATCGTGCTTTTCATTGCGGTCCAGCGATGCAATCCGACCCATCTCTTCCGCAGACAATTCAAAGTCAAAGATATCGTGATTCTCGGCAATATGCGCAGGATTGCTTGAGCCCGGGATGGCAACGACGTTCCGCTGCCAATGCCAGCGCAGGATGACCTGTACGATGGATTTTCCATGAGCCTTTGCAATATCGGCAAGAACAGGGTCATTCAGCAGCTCTTTCTGGAAGCCACGGCCGCGATGATTAACAAGACGAAAGGACGGAACATTACTTGAGGTTCACTTTGAAAAAGGCCTCTATCTTTTCGTAAGGAATCACCCCTGCAACATCGTCGTACAGATCTACGTGAGAGGCTCCGGGAATGATAAGAAGCTCTTTGTTACCCTCTTTGGCGCTTTCTCCGACGACATGCTTTCCGGTCATACGCTCGAAGGCATACTCGCTGAAGTAACGGCTGTGAGCCCTCTCGCCGTGGATGAGAAGCACGGGAGCCTCAATTTCATGCGCCCAGGCAAGGAGGGGCTGATTCAGGAAACTCTGACATCCGATAATGTTCCATCCGTCGTTGGAGTTGCCGCTGCGCACGTGATAGCCGCGGGGAGTCTTGTAATAGGCGTGATAGTCCTTGACGAACCAGGGTGCATCCTCGGGAAGCGGGTCAATGACGCCGCCGGCACGTTCATAAGTTCCTGAGGCATAATCCTTCGTGCGCTGAGCCGCCAGAGCGCGGCGCTTTTCCTGACGCTGGGCGGGCGTATCTTCGCTGGCGAAATAGCCTTCCACATTGACCTTGCTCATATCGTACATCGTGGATGCCACCGTAGCTTTGATGCGGGTGTCGAGCGCGGCAGCGTTGACAGCCATGCCACCAAAGCCGCAGATACCGATGATGCCGATGCGTTCAGGATCCACCATATCGCAGTTGGACAGGAAGTCAACAGCCGCCAGGAAATCCTCCGTATTGATGTCCGGGGAGGCCATTCTGCGCGGCTGCCCGCCGGATTCACCGGTGAAAGAAGGGTCGAAGGCGATGGTCAGGAATCCTCTTTCCGCCATGTGCTGGGCATAAAGGCCGCTGGACTGCTCCTTCACAGCGCCGAAGGGACCGCTCACCGCAATGGCGGGAAGCCTTCCGGAAGCGTTCTTGGGAACATACATATCCGCTGCCAGCTCAATGCCGTAGCGGTTGCGGAAGGTAACCTTAGAGTGATTCACGAGTTCGGATTTCGGGAAGGTCTTGTCCCATTCCCGGGTGAGATTCAGTGCGCTCATATTATCTGTTGTGTTTGATTTGCAGGCAAGCAGTGTCAGGGCTGCAATGGAAACTGCGATGAAATGCTTGATATTCATATAACTCTGATTAAGTGATGCAAAGGTAACCGCTCTAAACGGAATTATCTTACCTTTTTTTGTCTATTTTCTACCAATAACGCAGAAAATATCATATCTTTGCAAATCCACATACCTTTTCAAGCACAATGAAGACGATTCTTCACATTACCGCCCCCAATGTGTACGCCCGTTCAGTAGGGGCTCCGGAGTTGCATCCCCTTGTCAGCGTGATCCACTATGACGAAGTGTCGCCGATCCGTACCAGCCTGAACCACTACGGCGTTTACGGACTCTTCATTCAGAGGAACTTCCCGAAGAACCTG
>DGVM01000210.1 GCA_002395925.1 Bacteroidales bacterium UBA4284 | reverse complement strand
CTTTTATATGCTCCTCCCTGTAGGTCGGTGGCGGACAACTCCCTGGTTCGTAATCACTTACGCAATCTGCCTGCATCAAATAACATGCAGGCAGATTGCGGAAGTGGCTGAAAGACAAAGAATTAAGCGCCACCGCTATATATCCCCAGGGCATGTCCCTTTAAAAAAGGTAACTTTCGAATCAATACTGAATCAAGAAGATGCAAGCTCTTGCAATCTTCTGAGGTGCAGCCGCTCGGTTGGCTGCGGGTAAAAATAGTCAGTGGCGAAACGTTTTGCGCGTTTTTTGCATCTTTATTATGATGTTATAAAGATTCATTTTATGAAAAGAATATTTTGTTTCGCTTTGTTCCTGATATCGGTCTCAGTCAGCGCTTTTGCACAGGACGTATCGACCAAACGGACCGGAGACCAATTGTACGAAGGGTCGCATCATTATGAAATCGGCGGTGGAATTAATATGTTCGGCATACTCGGTTCTGTTGGTGGCCCGGGAAGAGAATTCGGACCTGGAGTGTATCTTGAATACAGGTACGCACTCACCGAACACGTTGACGTCGGAGGCCAGTTGAACTTCAAGTGCGGCAAGGGCCATTCGTCCTATACGGGACCGGGTTACCCGATATTTGACTTTTTCTGTAACCAAGCCGCCCTTAAAGCCTTAGCCGATTATAACATCTGCCCTACAAGACTTGCCAGTCCATATATCGGGGTTGGCGCTGGAGCCGGATATATGATCTACAAACGTCTTGACAATAACAAATTAACCCATTATCCATACGGTATCATCGGCGGTAGAATCGGAGTTCAGGTGTGGCGCTTCCGCTTAGCTTTGGAATGTGACTTCGCCGTGACGCGTCTTTACAGTTTTTCTTCGACAGAAACTTCAACAGCTCTCAATCTCAGTTACACATTTTAGCGAGTGTGGTAATTAGCACCGGACCCCTGGGAAAAACTCCCAGGGGTCCGGTGCTTAAGTGCTGATATACAGGCGAAAGATGATTCTTGTGGTGGCCCGAAGGGGACGCTGAGCTATCAGTTGTTCACGAACACTCTGAAGTACATGGTGCCGGGACGGTCGCCGGTATAGAGGTCCGACGTGGTTACGTAGATGCTTACGGTGCCCGCCGACCATTCATAGTCGATGAATGTAGTGTAATAGTAGTCGCTGCCGTCTTGGGTTTGGGTGACATCGGTCCTGATGCACGGCAGGGGGGTAAGGATATCGGTCCCGTTATTTTCGCCCGGGTAACGCCGGGATATCTGTACGTTGCCGTCGTTCACGACGTCATAGGTGATTTGCGGCACGTTCAGCACAACCTCAAACATTCCGTTAAGCTCTCTCCAATTGCTCGAAGAGACTTCGTAATCGATCACAGTCATGCCTGAATTGCGCTCCGAACTCGGCCCCGGGAAGTAGTATCTGCTACATCCGGTACTGAAAATTGCTGCTGTAAATAGCAAAGCGATGATTCTGATTGATTTCATAATTGGATAGTTTTAAAGCTTCTGAAGAGACTATACGCAAATACCATTCCAAGCTGGAATTCCCCTATATAAAACAGTCCCGGGACCGGTTTTCTGTCTCAGCTGCTAAACCCTAGAAACAACGCAGCGTCGATTTCATCCGGTCCCGGACTATTCAGAGTCAGCCGCTAAGCTGCAGCCGGGGGGAAAGTAAGTCGGCAACGGGACCGGACCTTGTCCAAAGCCCGTGCCCCGTCATTATATAATCAACCGCTCTTCGGCCCTATGGAAGCGTGCAAGGGCTTCCTCCCGGCCTATGAAACGCATTATATCAGCTATTCCGAGTCCGTTGGACGAACCCGTCAGAGCAAGGCGTATGCAGTTCATCACCTTGCCCATGGGCCATTCCTTGGCACGGATATATTCTTCCATTTCCTGTGCGGAGGATGTGGCCGTGAGTGCTTCGCCTGCCATCTGGACATTCTCGCTTTTCCAGAACTTGGCGGCATCTTTCTGTACGTATTCTTCCGGAGCCTTGAAGAGATACCAGGCTATATCCCAGAAATCGGATACAAATGTGGCTCTCTCCTTAATGAGGGCTACGATTTCCTTCACCCTGTTAGGCTCGGCATTGATTCCATGTTCCGCCAGAATAGGCATGAACAAGCCCGTAAGCTCCTCGTCGGAGCGCATACGGAGGTACTCCTTATTGAACCACTTGGCTTTGTCGGGGTTGAACTTGGCGCCGGACTTGCCCACCTTTTCGAGCGAGAAAGCCTCGATCAGCTCGTCCATGGAGAAGATCTCCTGTTCTGTGCCAGGATTCCAACCCAGAAGCGCAAGCAGATTCACGAAAGCATCGGGGAAGTATCCGTCCTCGCGGTATCCGCGGCTCTCGGCTCCGTCGGGGGCGACCCACTTGAGAGGGAATACGGGGAATCCCATCTTGTCGCCGTCCCTCTTGCTCAGCTTGCCGTTTCCTACCGGCTTGAGCAGCAGGGGCAGATGGGCGAACTCCGGTCTCTCCCAGCCGAATGCCTCGTACAGGAGGTAATGCAGTGGCAGTGACGGCAGCCATTCCTCGCCGCGGATTACGTGGCTGATCTCCATCAGGTGGTCGTCCACTATGTTGGCAAGATGGTAGGTGGGCAGCTCATCGGCCCTTTTCCAGAGCACCTTGTCGTCGAGTGTGGAGCTGTTTACCTCGATGTGTCCGCGTATGATGTCTTCCATGACCACAACCCGGTCCTGCGGCATCTTGAACCTTATGGTCCAGTCGGTGCGCGACTTCAGCAGGGCGGCCACTTCTTCTGCAGGAAGGGTCAGCGAGTTGCGGAGTGCGCCACGGGTGGCTGCACTGTAGATGAACGTCTCACCCTTGCCCTCCGCCTCTGCGCGAGCCTTTTCCAGCTCTTCTGCGGTGTCGAAGGCATAATAGGCGAAGCCGCCGGCTACGAGCTGCTCGGCATAGGCCCTGTAGATGCTCTTGCGCTCAGACTGCCTGTAAGGGGCATGGGGGTTGCGCTCCGATTTTTCCGAAGCCAGCCTGCCGTCTGCATCCAGGCCTTCGTCGGGCATGATGCCGCACCAGCGCAGCGACTCGATGATGTATTCCTCTGCGCCGGGTACGAAGCGGTGCGAATCGGTGTCTTCTATGCGCAGGATAAAGTCGCCTCCATTTTTCTTGGCGAACAGATAGTTATACAGCGCTGTGCGCACTCCGCCCATGTGGAGCGGCCCGGTGGGGGACGGCGCGAATCTTACTCTGACTCTTTTCATTTTCTGCGTATTGAAGGTATGTTTTCAAGGTCCGAAATGGGTTCTCCGGCGGATACGAGCAGCGCGGGCTTCTTCTCGGGATCGTAGCGGAAGAGCCTCTGGTTGTCGCTGGTATATCCTATCCTGGAGCCCACGTTGTCTTCTATGAGGTTGAGCCCGCGGGTACTTGCGGCCTCGTTGTTGTCGTAGGTGAATCCCCTGGTTATCATGATGTAGTTGCCCATGTCGCGGCGCGACCCGGCAATGTCGATGAACTTGAGCCCGGTGACGATGGAAGTGATGTGGATGTGGTCTCCCACGTCGGGGCTTTCGTCCCAGATCAGGCCGCGCTTGAAGTTGTTGGCGCCGCCCGTGTATTCGTCGATACGGCGGTTGATTTCCGACATGTCATCCATCGTAAGGCCCTGTTCGTTCTTGCCTCCGGTAATGTTCACGAGCACGTTCTTGGCGGTCTTGAGGTCGAAATCGTTGAGCAGGGGAGACTCGAAGGCCTGGCGTACCGCGTCTTCGATGCGGTTTTCGCCGCTTCCCTCGCCGTATCCCATCAGTGCCATTCCGCTGTCCTTCATCATGGTCATCACGTCTTCGAAGTCCACGTTGATGTAGCCGGGCTTCTGCATGATTTCGATGATGCCCTTGACGGCGGTCGTCAGCACTTCGTCGGCCTTGGGGAAGGCGTCGTGGGTGAGTTTGTCGCCGAAGTGTGCGTAGAGCTTTTCATTGTTGATGATGAGCAGCGAATCGACGTTTTTCTCGAGCTCCTGGATACCGTCGATCGCCCTGGACATGGCCCTGTCGCCTTCATTCTTGAAAGGCAGCGTAACCACGGCGACCGTAAGTATGCCCTTGTCCTTGGCCATCTTGGCGATTATCGGAGCGGCTCCGGTTCCGGTGCCGCCGCCCATACCGGCGGTGATGAAGAGCATGCGGGTGCCGGTATCGAGAATCTTCTTCTCTATCTCCGCCTGGCTGTCGATGGCGGCGTTGCGGCCCTTGATGGGGTTGGTTCCGGCACCGAGTCCTGCGCCCATCTGTATCTTTACGGGGACAGGGCTGCACTCGAGCGCCTGGGAGTCGGTGTTGCAGACTACGAAGCTGCATCCTTCGATTCCGGTGCGGTACATGAACGAGACTGCGTTACAGCCTCCTCCTCCGACGCCTATCACTTTGATAATCTGGTCGGAGCGCTTCCAATCCTTAGGCACTGTGGCCTCGAGGTCTATATTGAAATCTTCGAACATACTTCGTTACTGCTTTTTGGTGTCTATATCGTCGTAGAACCCGGCAAGGGTGTCTTCGAAACTCCTCTCCACTACGGAGCTTACCTTCTGTCCTATGGTCGTCCAGAATATCTTGAAGCCCGACGGCTTGTCGGAAGCCTGCTTTGCGGGTTTGGGCTGCTTGTCCTTGCCCTTGTTCCTGCGGTCGGCCGGCGTCTTCTTTATCTTGGTGCTCATCACCTTGTCGAAGTCGTCTTCGCCGAAGAGATTGCCCTGACCGTTAGGGTCGGCGGCCACTTCTTGCTCGGGCTTAGGTTCTGGGGCGGGTTCGTCGGCCTTCGCCGTTTCCGAAATGCAGTTGAGGAAAGGATCGCTGGCGGCTTCCAGGATCATTCCTATCGACGCTCCGGCCTGTGCCTCGCCTATTCCCGGAAGACCGTCCGAGGAGAATTTGCGCGCCAGCGGGAATCCGACCCTCACGTTGTACCCCGACTCTTCCTTTATGAGGTTGGTGAGATTGGCCATGTTGGCACCGCCGCCGGTGATTACTATGCCGCAGCGAAGCCTGTCCGCGAATCCGCTCTGCTGGATGAGGAACAGTATGGCCTGAACTATTTCGCGGCAGCGTGCGGTAATGATTTCGGAGAGGTATTTTACCGAAAGGTGCTCGTAGGTGCCGTTTTCTTCGTCGTTGATTTGCAGGACCTTGTCGCCCATCGACAGGAGTTTGTCGGGCAGGCAGGCGCCGAATGCGAGCTTGATGTTTTCGGCCAGACGGTCGTCGAATGCACATTCGAGCCGTATGTCGGTGGTGATGCTCTTGCCTCCGAAAGGAATGGAGGAGAAGAAGCGCATGATGCCTCCCTGGTAAATCGACAGGGAAGTGACTCCGGCTCCCATTTCGATGAGCGCCACGCCGTTGGTCATTTCGTCGTCCTTGAGCACGGCCTCGCCTGTGGATGTGGGGGTGAAAATGGCCTGGGCAAGCGCCACTCCCGCATCGTTGAGCATGATGTCGATGTTGCGGACCACCTTCTTGGCTCCGACGAAAATCTTGAAGTTGCCGGACAGCGAATCGCTGGTGGTGCCGACTACGTCGTCTTCCGAGCCTATGAAATCGTCGGTCGAGAACGACTGGGGCACGGCGCCGTAAATCAGTTCCTTGCTGCCGTCCGCGAGGGGATAGGTGTCGAGGGCGATGCTCTTGAGAGCGGCGATTTCGTCGTCTCCGATAAGGGCTCCCGGATCGCTGCGGTCTATCCTTGCGCTGGCCGTTTCCTGGTGCACGTTGTACCGGGGGAGGCCTACGACCACCTGCGTGATCTTGATATGCAGCTCATCCTCCGCTTCGGCTATGGCCGCGCGCAGAGGGGCTGCCGCCCTCTTGGGATTGAATACGCAGTTGTAGCGTATGCCGTCCGAAGGCCGCTCATTGTAGTAGATGATCTGGACGTTCTCGCCGACGACCTTTGCTACGCATAGTGCCAGTTTCGAGGTGCCCAAATCGACTGTCGCTATATATCTTTCCTGCATATTATTTGTTTGTTGTATTTAACGTTAACGCTCTTGTAGTAACCTTCGCCCTTCTGGGGAACTATGTATGAGAAGTATTTCTCCATCTTGCCGAATTTGCTCCTGATATCGTCGGGCTCTCCAATGATGAACCTCTCCTTACCGTCCACCAGGCGGACCTCCAGGTCTCCGGCTGCGTTCACCGAAAGCTTCGCGATGCGGTCTTTCCAAATCTTGGAAGATGCCACAAAATCGGTAAGTTCCAGCACTCCGGCTCCCCACCCCGGCTTCTCGCCGTTCTCGATCATGGGGATGTTGCCCTCCACAAGCGGGACAGGGGCGGTGTAGGTGGGATGAAGGGGTATGATGGAGCCTTCGCGGTCGATGTAGAAGCCCTTTCCGCCGCGGTCCAGCCTCAGCGCAGGTTCCCTCTGACGTATGCTTACGTGCAGCACTCCGTCGCGGGTCGTCCATGCTTCGCAGCCCTTTACCACGCTCTTGCTCAGAAGAAGCCTTTCGATATGCCCGAGGTTGAGGCTGTCCAGCGGTGCGCCGATGTAGCAGCCGTAGTGCCTGTCGAGATAGCCCCGTATGTCGTCCGTCGTAACGAATTCCAGATCGCCCTCTATGCGCACGTCGAGAGACTCGCACAGCTTTTTGGAGCCGGCTTCTCTCACGCTGCCCTGGAGTATGGCAAGACCGGCCAGCATCAGGCAGATACCGGCGGCGGCGATCATGTGTTTGACGGATGATTTCATTTTCCTTTTTCCAGCAATCGGGTTATGGGTTCGATGAACCTGTCGATGTTTCCGGCGCCGAAGCTTACCAGTACGTCGAGGCTGTCTTTTTCGGCTTCCAGCAGCGGCATGAGCTCGTCGCGCCGTATGAGCAGCTTCTCGGGTGCCGTTACGTCTTTGAATATCAACTCGGAGCTGACTCCGGGGATGGGTTCCTCCCTGGCGGGATATATGTCGAGCAGTATGAGCCGGTCGAGCTTGCTGAGTGCGGCTGCGAACTGCGGTGCGAAGTCGCGTGTGCGGGTATAAAGATGAGGCTGGAAGATGCCGGTGATCTTGCGGCCGGGGAAGATGCCCCTCAGCGACGAGATGGCGCTCTGAAGTTCTGCCGGATGATGGGCGTAATCGTCGATGTAGGTAAGTCCGGGGAGGTTTACATGCTCGTCGAGACGGCGCTGAACTCCCGCAAAAGTGCCGATCGCGTGACGCAGCTTCTGTCCGTCGGTGCCATGGCAGAGGCACACTGCCGCCGCTGCGACGGCGTTCTCTACATTCACCCAACCGAGGGCTCCGCAGCGTATATCCTTGAGGGTTCCTCCGGGATACACGAGGTCGAAGGTGTAATGACCGTCGGGCGAAAGGCGCAGGTTGGTGCTGTGGAAATCCGACTTGGGGTTGTCGAAATGATAGGTGAATATGCGGGCGCTTACGTCGGACTGCCTGATGGGAAGTCCGTACTTGAGTATTATGGTCTCATGGACCTGGGATGCGAATTCGCGGAAGGCTTCCTGTACGTGGGCGAGGTCGCCGTAGATGTCGAGGTGGTCGGCGTCCATGGCTGTTATGGCTGCGATGTCGGGATGCAGCTGCAGGAAGGAACGGTCGAATTCGTCAGCCTCGGCCACAACGGTGTTGGTGCTGCTCATGAGCAGGTTGCTGCCGTAGTTCTTGGAGATGCCCCCAAGGAATGCGGAGCAGCCGTCGCCTCCTTCGGTGAGTATGTGGGCGATGAGCGTGGAAGTGGTGGTCTTGCCGTGCGTTCCGGCTACGGCGAGGCAGATCTGGTCTGCGGCTATCTCTCCCAGGACCCGCGAGCGCTTGAGGAGCTTGTAGCCGTGTTCGCGCACGTAGCGCAGCTCTCCTAATTCTTCGGGAACCGCGGGAGTGTATATGACGAGGGTGGATGACGTGTCGGCGGGAACGGCGCTGCAGTCGTCTTCGTAGTGCACCGCTATCCCTTCGGCCTCCAGCTGTGCCGTGAGAGCGGAAGGCGTACGGTCGTATCCGCTTACGCTCATGCCGCGGAACTTGAACCAGCGGGCGAGGGCGCTCATGCCTATTCCGCCTATGCCAATCAGGTAAACCTGTTTAATCTTATCGTCTTTCATCCCTGGATTATCTTATATATTTCGTCAACTATGGTCGCGGCTGCGTCGGGCAGGGCAAGCTTGCCGGCGTTGGCTCCCAGCAGTGCCGTCTTCTGTGCGTCCCCGGCAAGGTCGAGAGCGGTTTTCATGAGCAGTTCGCGGGCTTCGGAGTCCTTTACGAGCAGAGCTGCGTCCTTGCGTACGAGAGCCATTGCATTGTGCGTCTGGTGGTCTTCGGCCACGTTGGGAGAGGGTACGAAGACCGCGGCCTTGCGGGCGGCGCATATTTCGGATACGCTCGACGCTCCGCTGCGGCTTACGACCACGTCTGCCATTGCGTATGCGAGGTCCATCCTGGAGATGAAGTCGCTGTAGCGAATCTGCGGCAGATTGCGTCCATTCATGAAAGCGTCGATGCCGCTCTTGTAGTATTTGCCGCACTGCCAGAGGATTTCGGTGTCTTCGCCGCCGGGGCATCCGGCCTCTATCCAGGCCTTTACGGCGTTGTTGAGCGTGCCGCTGCCAAGGCTTCCTCCCACTATCAGGATGTGCCGCTTGCAGGGATCGAAGCCGTAGAATTCAATTCCTTCCTGGCGCTCCTGGGGGGTGTAGGGGTGTATCTCGGGACGTATGGGGTTGCCGCTCATGACTATCTTTTCGGCCGGGAAGAATTTCTCCATGCCTTCGTAGGCCACGCAGATGCTCTTAACTTTGCTGCCGAGCATCTTGTTGGTAAGTCCGGCGAATCCGTTCTGCTCCTGGATGAGGGCGGGAATCTTCATGCGGGTGGCGGCCATGAGCAGGGGAGCGCTTGCGTATCCTCCCACTCCTACCGCTACGTCGGGCCGAAAATCCTTGATGATCCTGCGGGCGCGCCTGATGCTGCCTGCGAAACGGAAGGGCACGCTGAGGTCGTTGATGATGTTCTTGATGCTGAGCTGCCTCTGCAGGCCCACTATCGGCAGACCCACTATGCGGAAGCCTTCGCGGGGTACCTTTTCCATCTCCATCTTGCCTTCTGCGCCCACGAAAAGAATCTCCGTGTCGGGATTGGCCTTTACCAGTGCACGCGCGATCGATACGGCAGGGAAGATGTGTCCTCCCGTGCCTCCGCCGCTGATTATGACCCTGAGTGCTTTATATTCCATATTCGTTCATTTCGTCTTCTATTCCTGCCGGCTCTTCATCTTCTTCCTGGGGGATGCCGTCGGTTTCGAAGGCATCCAGGTCGTCCAGGCCGGCCTGTACGTTTTCTTTAAGTTCCAGCAGCGGCTGTGCATCGCGCTGCTCCTTCTCTATTCTCCTCTGTGCTATGCGGCTGAATGACAGAATGATGCCGAACGCCAGACTGAAGCACAGGAATGCGCTGTTGCCGTGGCTGATGAGGGGCAGTGTCTGGCCCGTCATGGGGCCTATGTCGGCGTTTACGAACATATGCAGGAAGGCCTGTCCGGTAATCAGCAGGCACAGTCCGGCCACCGACAGCTTGGCATAGGTGTCTTTGCCGCAGTTCCTCACTATTATCGAGCCTCTCGCCATGAGCGAAACGTAGAGGAAAATCACTATCAGGGCACCCCACAGTCCGTATTCTTCTATGATGAAGCTGTACATATAGTCTTCCGAAATGTCGGGGACTACGTAGCGCTGTGTGCTCTGGCCGGGGCCTTTGCCCAGGATTCCGCCTTCCTTGATGGCTATCTTCGCGCTGTAGGGCTGGCGTATGTTGTCGAGGGCTTCGTAATATTCGGGCGAACCCGGTCTGGAGTCTATTACCTTCTGCTCCCAGTCGTCTTTTTCGGCGATTCGGCTGATGGCGGTGCCTATACGCTTCATGACCTTCTTGTCGCTGATTTCGTAAATGCCCCAGCATCCCAGTATGAGGACGATGGCAGCCGCCGCCAGCACGGCCAAGTCCCTGAGGTTGCCTCCGCCGAGCAGGATAACCAGGAACATGATTCCTCCAATGAAGAGTGCCGCGGAGTTGCTTCCCGGGATAATCATGACAAGGACCACGATGAAAGGAGCGTAGATGTAGAGCACCTTCTTCCAGATTTCTTTCCTGGGCCCCTTGAGCTCGCCCTTCTTTAGGGCGTCCAGAGCCCATGCGAGGTACATTACCATCGCTATCTTGACCACTTCGAAAACGTGTACCTGGACGCCTCCTATCTGCAGGATGCGCCGTGCGCCGTTGAGTTCGATGGATTTGATGAATCCTACGTCTATCCTGGAAATCAACAGACCCAGCAGCACCAGGCTTATGCCCAGTCCCAGGCGGGAGCACCAGCGGAAGAAATTGATGCTCTTTATGTTGTAGCAGACGATGATGAGGGCGAGCCCTGCCGCTACCACCACCAGCTGGCTCTTTACTATGTCGAGACGCGTCTGGTGGCCTTCCAGGAGCCTCGAGGTGGAAGAGAATATGCACACGATGCTGATTAGGATCAACATCAGAGCGATGATCCAGACCACCTTGTCGCCTTCGATTCTCTCGAAGAAATTCCAGGCTGTGCGCTTTCCCTTTGACATATCTTTTACAGTTTTCTTACCGCCATCTTGAACTTGCGTCCGCGGTCTTCATAATTCTCGAACAGGTCGAAACTCGCGCAGCAGGGGCTGAGCAGTACCACGTCGCCGCTTTTCGCTATCATGCTGGCGACTTTTACGGCCTCCTCGGCGCTGTCGGTATCGGCTATCATCTCTTCGCCTACTATAGGGGCGAAAGCTTCGTGAATCTTGTGGTTGTCAACGCCCAGGCAGACGATAGCCTTGACCTTCTGCCGTACCAGGTCGTTGAGAACGCTGTAGTCGTTGCCCTTGTCGGTCCCGCCCACTATCCATACGACGGGCCTTGTCTGGCACTCCAGGGCGTACCATGCGGAATCTACGTTGGTCGCCTTGGAATCGTTGATGTACATCACGTCGCGTACGCTCAGCACGGGCTCCAGCCTGTGCTCGATGGGGGAGAAACTTCCCAGAGCCTCGCGTATCTTGTCGTCTTCTATGCCCGTTACCTTTGCGGCGATGGCGGCTGCCATGGAGTTGTAGATATTGTGCCTGCCGCTGAGTGCCAGCTCGCGCAGATAGATTTCGCTCTCGTTCTGCTCGTAGCGTACGACTATCCGGTTGCCGTCCAGGTAGGCTCCCTGCTGTACCTTCTTTTCCTGGGAGAAGGGGAGCATCTTGCATTGCAGCACTATCTTGCTGAGGTGCTCGATGGTGATGGCGTCGTCGGAGTCGAATATGAAGCAGTCCTCGGGACGCAGGTTGCGCGTGATCTTGAACTTGGCCCGCACGTAGTTCTCCATGTTGTGGTCGTAGCGGTCCAGGTGGTCGGGCGTTATATTGGTGATTATGGCTATGTCGGGACGGAAGTCGTAGGTGTCGTCGAGCTGGAAGCTGCTGATTTCCAGTACATAGTAGTCGTGCTTTTCGGTGGCTACCTGAAGCGCGTAGCTTTTGCCGATGTTGCCGCCCAGGCCTACGTCCAGACCGGCTTCCTTGAGCAGGTAGTGGATGAGCGAAGTAGTCGTAGTCTTGCCATTCGACCCGGTGATGCAGATTTTCTTAGCGCTGTCGTAACGCGATGCGAATTCTATCTCGGATATGATGCGGGTGCCCTTGGCAGCGAATTCACGCACGAGGGGTGCGGTGGACGGTATGCCGGGGCTCTTTATCACTTCGTCGGCGTCGAGCAGGCGCTCGCGGGTATGACCGCCCTGTTCGAAGGGGATGTCCCACTTCTGCAGCTGCCGGGCATATTCGTCCTTGATCTTCCCGTTGTCGGAAAGAAAAACGTCGAATCCTTTTACTTTTGCGAGCACTGCGGCTCCCACGCCGCTTTCTGCTCCGCCTAAAACTACTATCTTGGACATTGTGCTATCTTATCTTAAGTATGGCGAGAGTGGATACCGCCAGTATGATTCCTATAATCCAGAAACGTGTGACTATGCGCGGTTCGGGAATTCCCTTTTTCTGATAATGGTGATGCAGCGGCGCCATGAGGAAGACCCTCCGGCCCTCGCCGTATTTGCGTTTGGTGTGCTTGAACCAGGTCCTCTGGATGATTACCGAAAGGCTTTCCATCAGGAAGATGCCGCAAAGCAGGGGAAGCAGCAGCTCCTTGCGTATGAGTATCGCGCTCACGCCGATGATGCCTCCGATGGCAAGGCTGCCGGAATCGCCCATGAACACCTGCGCGGGGAAGGTGTTGTACCACAGGAAACCTATAAGCGCTCCCACGAATGCAGCCATAAATATCGCGACCTCTCCGGATCCCGGTATATACATGATGTTGAGGTACTTGGAGTCGAGTGCGTCGCCGCCGAGCCAGGCCATTACGCCGATTGCCACACCTACTATGGCGGAGGTTCCCGTTGCAAGTCCGTCCATGCCGTCGGTAAGGTTGGTGCCGTTTGAGCAGGCGAGCGTCACGAGTATGATCATGATCATGTATATGGCCCATGAAGTATATACTCCGAGCTGTCCGCTGAAGGGTGAAAGCCAGCTGTAGTCGAATTCGTGTGCCTTGACGAAGGGGATGGTGGTGACGAGCTTGTCGGTGGGGATGTCGGGGCTTATGCAGACGATGAGCGCTACGAGGAGACCCAGGCCGAACTGAAGTATGAGCTTGCCTTTCTCGCTGAGGCCTTCTTTGTTGTGCTTGAACACCTTGATGTAGTCGTCCAGGAATCCGATGCCTCCGCACCATACGGTGGTGATGAGCAGGAGTATGGTGTAGATGCTGTCGAGCCTGCACACGAGCAGGGCTGATCCCAGCAGCGAAAGGATGATAATGATGCCTCCCATCGTGGGCGTACCTTTCTTCTGCATCTGGCCTTCCAGTCCGAGGTCGCGTATGGTTTCACCTATCTGGTGCTTCTGGAGCCAGCGTATGATCCTGCCTCCGGCTATGAAGGCAATGAGCATGCTTATGACTGCGGCCAGCATCGCCCTGAAAGACAGGTAATGCATCAGTCCCAGTCCGGGAATATGTACGCCAAGGCTTTGAAGCCATTCTGTTAGATGGTAGAGCATTGCTTGAAAATCTCCTTTACTATTTCTTTTTCGTCAAAATGTGTTTTCTGTGTACCGATTATCTGGTAGGTTTCGTGCCCTTTGCCGGCCAGCAGTACGGTGCTGCCGTCGGGGGAGAGCATCAGGGCGGTGCGGATGGCCTCTTTGCGGTCGGCGATGAAAACCGACTTTGCAAGCCCGTCGGCGCCGAGTCCGCCGCGTATGTCGTTCATTATGTCTTCGGTGCGCTCGGTGCGGGAATTATCGGAGGTCACGAATATGCGGTCGGCCCATTTTGCGGCTATCGCTCCCATCTCGGGACGCTTGGTGCGGTCGCGGTCGCCTCCGCATCCGAAGAGGCATACGAGCTGCCTGGACGGAGCCACTTCCCGGAGTGTCTTGAGTACGTTCTCCAGTGCGTCGGGGGTGTGGGCATAATCAATCACCGCTACAAGGCCTCTCGGGCCGTGAATGGTTTCGAGGCGTCCGGGGGCGGAACCCAGGGCCGACATGGCCACCAGGACCTCGTCTTTCGGCGCTCCGAGGGCGAGTGCGGTGCAGTAAATGGCCATGAGGTTGTATGCATTGTGCTCGCCGACCAGCCTTGTCCAGACCTCGGAGCCGTCTATGCGGAGCAGCATGCCTTCGAAGCTCTTCTCGAGTATGCGGCAGCTGTGGTCGGCCATGCTGCGGCAGGAGTAAGTGACTTTGCGTGCGGCTGTGTTCTGGAGCATTACGCTGCCGTGCTTGTCGTCGGCATTGGTGATTGCGGTTGCGCCGGGGCCGAGATTGTCGAAGAAAAGCTTCTTGCAGCGGAGGTATTCGGCGAAAGTTCCGTGATAGTCCAGATGGTCGTGGGTGAGGTTGGAGAAGATGCCTACCGCAAACTCCAGTGCGGCTATCCTTTCCTGCGCCACTCCGATGGAGCTGACCTCCATGAAGCAGTATTGGCAGCCTGCCTCCACCATCCTTGCCAGCAGCGAGTTGATCGTGAGGGGGTCGGAGGTGGTGTTGGCGGTTTCTTCGCGCTCGCTGCCTACATAGTTCGCAATCGTGGAGAGAAGTCCGCACTCGTATCCCAGGGCCCTGAACAGCCTGTACAGGAGGGTTACGGTGGTGGTTTTGCCGTTTGTTCCGGTAATGCCGACAAGTTTGAGCGATCCGCTGGGATGTCCGTAGAAGGCGTCGGCGGCGTATGCAAGTGCTTTACGGCTGTCCTTTACTACTATGCGAACGACGTCAGGAGCTGCCGCTCGCTCCTGTTCGTAAGGGCCAAAGTCGCTCGCGGCAGCTCCTGCCTCTTGCTCCTGTTCGTAAGGGCCAAAGTTGCTCGAGGTCTCTTCGAACATGACTGCTACGGCACCGGCTTCGATGGCTTTGCCGATGTAGGCGCGGCCGTCGTTGCCGCATCCGTTTACGGCGACAAAGAGGCTTCCGGGGACGACTTTGCGGGAATCGTTGCATACGGCGGCTATTTCCATTCCGGTGCCGCCTGTACAGGAGATTACTCCGCAGTCTCGTATGATATCGCTTAACTTCATTTGCTTGCTGTTAATTGTGGACGGAAGCAGGGATCTATGCTGTAGATTCCGTTGACAAGTCCTTTGACTGCCCTTGCAGGTATGCCGCCGCCCTGGAACTGTTTTGACGTGGGCTTGCTGAATACCGTGCAGATGACGCTGTATTTGGGATCGTCGGCGGGGAAGAATCCCACGAAGGTGCCCTGGTATTTGCGCCTGCCCTGTTCGTCTCTGTAGGAGCCGCCTGAATAGGTTCCGAAAGAAGTTCCGGTTTTGCCGGCAACCTGGCATTTGGCGTCCTTGAGCCTGCGGGCCGTACCTTCTTCGGTAACCGCTTTGAGGGCCCTCGTGAGGGTGTCGGCAACTGCCTTGCTGCATATCGTGGACATGAGAGCGGGGCCGCGGCGGTTCTTGACCAGCCCGTCCTTTTCTATGTCTTCCACCAGGTAGGGCTTCATCATGCGTCCCTTGTTGGCGATGGCGTTGTAGAAAGTGAGCATGTGCATTGGCGTCTCGCGTATGCCGTAGCCGTAACCCATTACGGCGAGGTCGCTGAGGCTCCAGTAGCGGTTCTTGTCTTTAGGAGACGGTATAGCGGGGGAGGCCAGGCCGGCGAGGTCGAAGTCGAAGGCTTCCGCCAGTTTGTAGCTGTGGATGTTTTCGATGAAGCGCATCGGCTTTTTGCTGTAGTTGTTTATGGCGAGCGAGCCGAATACGTAGTTGGAAGAAACCTTGAATCCGTCGATGATGGAGATGCTGTTGGTGTGATGCATTCTCTCATGGTCCAGCATGTGCACATCCTGCGGAATGCGGACGCCTTTTATGACGCCGTGGTTGGTGCGGATGGTTTCGTCGAGGCTCTTGATGTGCCCGTCGGACAGCACCTGCATCAGGGTGACGGTCTTGAATACGGAACCGGGTTCTATGGCCCTGCCGATAGCCAGGTTGCTGACCTCTTCGAAACTGGCCTCATCGCCGTCCCTGTAGAGATTTACCATGGCCCGGATAGCGCCGGTCGATGCCTCCATGAGCACCAGGCAGGCACCTTCGAGGTCGGCCTCTTCGCAGATTTCGTCGTACAGGCTGCGGTATGCGATGTCCTGGTAGTCGATGTTGATGGTGGTGCGGATGTCTTTGCCGTCCTCTGCGCGTGTGCGCGTGCTGTCGTTGTCCTGCACACGGCCGTAGTCGGTCACCTTGAGCCACTCTTTGCCCTCCTTGCCATGGAGCACGTAGTCGAATTTGCCCTCGAGACCTACGTGGGTGTTGCCCACGGCGGAGCTGTTGTCGCGTACGAAGCCTATCGTGCGGCGGGCCAGTTTGCCATAAGGGTAGATCCTTACGTTCTTCTGTTCTGCGATGAGACCGCCCTTGTAGCGGGACTCGTTGAAGAGCGGGAAGGTCTTGATGCGGTTATATACGTTGCGGTCGACCGGCTTGCCGAACTTGAGGTATTTCTTTCCGTTCTTGCGGCCGTCGCTTATCTGCTTGAAGTATTCGTCCGCGCTTTTGTCGGGGAATACCTTGGCGAGCTCTACGCTGAGCGCCTGGGCTTTGCGGAGCCATTCCTTTTCGGCTTCGGCTCCTTTCTTCTTGTCCTTGGCGAATTCTTCTTTGCGTACCGTGCAGTCCATTGCGATCTGGTAGGTGGGGCAGGACATGGCAAGCAGACGGCCCTCGCAGTCGATTATGTTGCCCCGGACCGGCTCAACTATGCGCGCGCGGCTGCTGGGAGTGAGGGCGACGGCAATCTTGGGGTCGGGATGGAAGAACAGCTGTATGCCCACTATCTTGAGGAAAAGCACCACGGAAGCGAGCAGCAGCGCGACGTATATGACGTACAGGATTACTCCTATACGGTCGCGATTCTTCTTTATTGTGCCGTTTGCTTCCATTTTACTTTACCAATACGGTCGCGGGCTGCGTGGGCTCCGTGACTTTTGAACCTTTTTCTTCCAGAAGGGCGCGGACCGACGAACGCTTGCTCAGGCTTACCAGGTCGAAGGTCTTCTGGGTATGCACTATCTCGAGTTCCTGGAGCTCGGCCTTGCTGCGCTCCACCTTGGTCATGGTGCTCTCGATCATGAGAGAAATCCAGATGACCATGGCAAGCAGGAAGAATACATAGACTATATGGACCAGATAGCGCCCTACGTTGAGGCGCAGCAGGAATTCTCCACGCAACATCGCCGCAAGGCTGTTTCGCAGTCCCCGTCCGAGGTCTTGTATTTTCCAGGTCTTCTCCATTATAACTTTTCCGCTACCCTCAGCTTTGCGCTGCGGGCCCTTGTGTTTGCACTTATCTCCGATTCCTCGGGTACCGAAGGCTTCCTGCCTACGGGCGACAGGGGGGCCGACGAGCGTCCGAATACGTCTTTCTCTTCGCTCCCGTCGATGTGCCCGCTGCGCATGAAATTCTTAACCATGCGGTCTTCCAGGGAATGATAGGTGATGACGACGAGGCGTCCGCCCTTTTTGAGCGATTTCGCGGCACCCTGCAGGAACTTCTCCAGGGAACGCATCTCGTCGTTTACCTCTATGCGCAGGGCCTGATAGACCTTGGCCAGATACTTATGCTCGGCGAAAGAAGGCAGGGCTCCCGCAACTGCATTGTCGAGGTCGCCGGTGGAGTGGATAGGAGCCTTTGCCCGTGCCGCTACGATGAGCTGCGCGAGCTTGCGGGCATTATCGACCTCACCGTAGATTTTAAGGATCCTTTCCAATTCTTCTTGCGTATAAGAATTGACAATGTCAGCGGCGGTTTTGGCGCCCTGCACATTCATTCGCATATCGAGGGGACCGTCGAAGCGGAAGGAGAAGCCGCGCTCTGCAGTATCGAACTGGTGCGAGCTTACTCCAAGGTCGGCAAGTATGCCGTCCAGGCCGTCGGGGGCCTCGATCAGAGCATAGTTATGTATGAATCTGAAATTGTTGTGTACGAGTGTGAACCTCGCGTCTTCCGGTGCGTTGGCAAGGGCGTCGGCATCGCGGTCGAAGGCTATCAGGCGGCCGTCCCCGCTCAGGCGGGAGAGGATTTCCCTGGAGTGGCCGCCCCCTCCGAACGTAGCATCGGCATAGCAGCCCGAGGTGTCGGTCACCAGGGCGTCTACGCTTTGCTTGAGAAGGACGGGATTGTGATACTCGCTCATTGCCTGCTGCTCCTACTGACGGGAGAGGCTTCTGGCAATGGCTACATATTCATCGTTGGAAATCTGAGAGCGCTCGAATGCATCCTTGGCCCATATTTCCATCTTGTTGCCAATGCCCAGGAAAACCACTTCCTTGGTTACACCGATTGCGTCAAGAAAACTACGGGGTATGGATATGCGCCCAAGTTTGGCATCGGGCTCCACCACCTCTATGCCTCTCATGTACTCCCTCCAGAAGATTACATGCTCTTCTTTGAAGGGGTCCAGTTTGGCTCTGGTGTCTTCCGCCTCGGCCGCCCACGCATCGTAGGCGGACATTTCGAGGCAGGAGGAGAAGATACCTTTTTTGATTACAAACCTCATATCTCCACCTATCGGCATTACCCTGCGGATGGCGGCAGGGAGCACCAGGCGCCCCTTGTCGTCAACCTTTGCGGAGTATGTACCGATAAATGTGACCATAATAATTCTTATACGCAGTTGCAAATATAAGAATAAATTTTCCACTTTATTCCATTTTGTTACAATTTTTTCCACAATTTATCAACATTCACCTTCTGCGCTATAAAAAGCGGAGTTGCTGCTCAGTGAAGACCGTCTGCGCCCACGCAGCCGTGAGAAGCAACTCCTCGTGATTTTATATAACGAAGACGCCGCCACTTGTGGTGGCGACGCCGTAGTTGTAAATATGCTGTTGATGCTGATTCTTAGATTTCTTTCCGCCAGCGGGCGAGCGGGATACCGAGCTGGTCGCGGTATTTTGCAATGGTGCGCCTGGCGACTTTGTAGCCGCGGCGTGCCATTTCCACTACGAGCTGCTCGTCGGTGAGGGGCTTGTGCTTGTCTTCCGCTTCTATGCATTCCTGCAAGGCTTTCTTGAGTTCCCTCGTAGAGACCTCCTCTCCGTTGGAGTTCTCCATACCCTCGGAGAAGAAGGACTTGAGGGGGAAGATGCCGAAGTGGGTTTCTATGTACTTGCTGTTTACGACGCGGCTTATCGTGGAGATGTCGAAGCCGGTGATTTCCGCTATGTCTTTGAGGACCATGGGACGCAGATTGCTCTCGTCGCCGTCGATGAAATAGTCGTGCTGATAATCCAAGATTGCGCGCATGGTCTTGCTGAGCGTATTCTGGCGCTGCTTGAGGGCCTCCACGAACCACTTTGCAGAATCGAGTTTCTGCTTGACGAATGCGGCCGCTTCTTTCTGGGCACGTTCAGAGGAACCCTTGGCGTCCATGAGCAGGTCGGCGTATTTCTTGTTCACCCTTATCTCGGGCACGTTGAAGCGGGGCATGGTGAAATCCAGCACGCCGTCGTGCTCGTCGAGAATGAAATCGGGAATTATCTGGCTTGACTGGTCGTCGTACGAATCGTCAACCTGGCCTCCCGGAGAAGGGTTGAGCCTGACTATCCTTGCGAATGCCGCCTTGAGCTGCTCCTCGGTGATTCCCAGACGCGACTGGATTTTCTGGAAGTGCTTGTTGGTAAAGTCGGCGTAACATTCATCTATTATGCGTATTGCGGTCTTGACTTCCGGGGTCTGCTTGAGGGCGCGCAACTGGATGAGCAGGCACTCCTGCAGGTCCCTTGCGCCGACGCCTACGGGCTCGAAATCCTGTATGATCTTGAGCATCCTTTCCACTTCTTCCTCGTTTGTCTCTATGCCTGCGCGGAAAGCGAGGTCGTCCACGAGGGCGTCGATGTCGCGGCGCAGGTAGCCGTCGTCGCTCAGGCTGCCTATGATGAACGAAGCCACCTCGTGCTCGTGCGGGGTGAGGTTACGGTATCCGAGCTGCCTCTGAAGGCTCTGGGTGAATCCTTCCTTGACGGAGAAGGTGTTGTATTCGGGCCTTGGGTCCTT
This sequence comes from Bacteroidales bacterium UBA4284, assembly GCA_002395925.1. The sequence goes on along the minus strand of DGVM01000210.1, from coordinate 17,481 downwards.
GCCCCAGTTGTTGACCTTGAGCCGGTATGCGGGAATGTCGCCGTCTTCCTTCATGGAGTCGATGGAAACGTCGCGGCGTTCCTCGTCGCTGTCGGGATCGGGCTCGTCGTCAAGCACGGGATTGCTCTCCAGCTCTGCGCGCACCTTTTGTTCCAGCTCCTGAATAGGCAGTTCGATGAGCTTGATCGTCTGGATCTGAAGGGGAGAGAGCTTCTGCTGCTGCTTGAGTTCGAGTCCTGTCTTGAGCATGGTTTACTGGTTGCGGACGATGAATGCGGTAGGGAACTCCTGCAGAATGGTCTTGAGCGCGTTGGCTGCGTCGGCCTTGCTGGCGTAATTGCCTACCGTGACTTTGAAGAAGGGGTTGGTGAAGGTGCGGGAAACGGGTACGCCGGGGTGCAGGTTGCGGAAACGGGCGGCCGCAGCCTCCGAAGCACTACGGGCGTTCTGTCCGCTGTCGAAGAAGATGCGTATGCGGTAAGTCTGGTCGGAAAGACCGGACGCGGTGCGCCGCTCGTTGCGCTCGATGTGTGCGGCGAGGGCCGAAGACACCTGGTCGCTCTGATGCACGGTGACGTATGGCGAAATCTGCTCCATGACGTCGTAGCGTACCTCGGCAGCGGGTTCCGTCTGCTGTGCGCGGGCGACGGTGCAGCAGGCTGCGAGGGCCGTCAGTATGATGAGTAAACGTTTCATATCTTGTCAAGCAAATCCTTGAGCGGAATGTCTTTATATTCGAAATCCTTGCCAAGACCGCTCTTGAGCGTGCCGCGGAACTTGACATCTATGGTGACGAGGTCCATGTCGCGGTTCTGCAGAAGCACAAGAAGCTGGAAGGGATTGAACCCGTCGTCGATGTTGCCATGCACCTCGATGGTATAGATTTCCTTGCTGCGCGGCGACAGCGTGAGGTCATCGGCCGTAAAATGAAGACAAGGCACTCCGTCCATCTTGGCAACCGCATACATGCCTGTAAGAGTGACCTGGACCGTGGGGTTGTCAACCTCGAGGGAAATGGTGGCGTCGAGCGATGAAAGCCCTCTCGGCGAGAGAGATACGAGCTCGCAGGACGTAACCTTGATATCCTGGAAGGACTTCCCGCAGGACACAAGGCACAGCGCGGCGAGGGCGACGGTCAGCAGTTTCAAACTCTTTTTCATATCGCGCAAAGATAATTCTAATTTTCTATATCTCGACCTTGCCGGTGGTGGAATGTGTTTCGGATTCCCATACCCAGTTGAGCTTAAGAACTATGGAATCGCGTTCCGGCATGTATTTGCCGAGGGGGAAGGAGGAGTAGAAATTCTTTTCTTCCAGGATGTCGGTGTCGGGAAAATCGGTCTCGCAGCTGTGATGGAGAGTCAGCCTGAGAGTGTCCGAAATCTCCTGAGTCGGGTCCAGGGCAAGGCTGATGAAATGCACCTCGCCTCCGCCAGGAAGGACTTTGATGGTATTGAGCATGTTGAGGCAGCCTCCCGAATACCATGCATCGTTCACTTTGACAGGGAGTGTCCCGAGGCTGTCCAATTCTTTTTGGGTGCTTACCAGGTCGGGTTCCTTGAATAACGGGACCGAATAAGTCAGGAAGTCGGCCTCGCGGATATTCCCGTCCTTCTCGGCAGTTACGTCCAGTACGGCATAGACCCTTGGAGAGCCTTGCCAGTCGGGCGCGGAGTTGGGGAATATATACTTTATGCCGTCGTCGGCAAGCAGGGAGCCGTCTGCCTGAGGGAATCCGAAAGTGAAAACCCTGTACAGGAACGGATCGTCCTTGATGCATGACAGCGTGGAGACAAGTACGATAAACAGCGTAAACAAGCGTTTCATAAAAGTCTTTTTTTGGTAGGACGGCAGATTATCTGGATATCGACGTCGTCAATCTTGTATCCGCGAAAGCGATGCCCTTTGATGGCCGCCTGCACTTCTTCCAGCAGATCGGGTGCCTCCACGTCCACGAATTCGTGACTCCTTACGTCGTACAGGTGTATGTGGCGCCAGGCGTTGATGTCGAAGACGACCTTCCCGTTGGCACTGTACCTGCGTGAGTAGATTCCCGTATCGGCGAGGGACGACAGGATATTGTAAACGGAGGAACGGGCGATACGGCACTTGCCTTCTGCCTTTATGGTATCCAGGACTGTGTCTGCATCGGCGTGGATGTGCTTCAGCATGGCGCGATGGACCGCCAGACGCTGCGGCGTCACTTTGAGTCCGTATGTGCCCAGCATCCTGGAAAAGGTCTCCAGGTCGGCAGGTTGTCGTATGGCTTTCCTGGTCATGCTTTTTCTTCTAACAGGGCCCTGGCGTTTGCCATGGCTTCCCGGGTGATGGATTCTCCGCTGAGCAGGCGGGCGATCTCGCGTATGCGGTCTTCTCCCTCAAGAAGGGTGATTCCGGAAGTGCTCCTTCCGCTGGCAGGGTCGAAGGTCTTGCTTACCAGGTAGTGCGCCGATCCCTTTGCTGCGACCTGCGGCAGGTGGGTGATGGAAAACACCTGCATGCTCTCTCCCATGCGGCATATCATCTGCCCCATGCGGTCGGCTACACTGCCGGAGACGCCGGTGTCGATTTCGTCGAAAATAAGGGTGGGCATGCCTTCGTACCGGGCCATCAGCGCCTTGAGACTCAGCATGATGCGTGAGAGTTCTCCGCCCGAGGCGCACTTTGCGATTTCGACTCCGCGGGATCCGTCAGAGCTGAACAGGAATTCTACGGCGTCGGCTCCGGAGGCTGATGGCGTAGCGGGGTTGAGGGCTACGCGGAAAGAAGCCCTTTCAAGCTCCAGGAAGGCGAGCCCGGCAGTAACCTCCTCCGAGAATCCCTTGGCCGCTTCGGCCCTCTTGAGGTGCAGGGCGCTGCATATTCCGGCATGCCGGCTTCGCAGGGCCTCCGATTCCTTGACAAGGGCCTCGATGCGTTCGTCGAGCCCCTCTGCGCTTTCTGCCATGGAGCGATAGCGCTCGCGGACCTCTATGAGTCCTGCGATGTCGCTGCAGCCGTGCTTGCTCATCAAGCGGTACAGCAAAGACAGCCTTTCTTCGACCTGACTGAGCCTCTGGGGAGATGTGTCGATGCGTCCTGCGGCATCTTCGACTTCGCCGAAGATATCGTCGAGCTCGATTCTGGCGGAATCGATGCGCTCGCTGAGCGACGAGGCGGACGGAAGATACTTGGAGACGTGCTCAAGTGCCTTCTTTGCCGTCTGAAGCGATTCCCGAACCGAAGCTCCGGAACCGTCGGCGGAACCGAAGGCTTCGAGGACTGTCTGGAGACGTTCGCGTATCTCTTCCGCATTGCCGAGCGTAAGCTGCTCCTCTTCGAGCTCTTCGAACTCTCCGTCCCGCAGGCCGGCACTTTCGAGCTCGCGCAGCTGGGCGCTGTTATAGTCGGATTCGGAGCGGTTGCGGGCGTCTTCCTCCCGCGCCTGCGATAGCCTGGCAAGGCACGCACCCAGTTGCTCCCACACCTGCCGGCATTCGTCGGCAAGTGGCTTCGTGGCTGCATAGCGGTCGAGCAGTCCGAGCTGGAACTGCCGGTCGGTAAGCAGCAGGCTCTGGTGCTGGGAATGAATGTCGAACAGGCGGCCTCCAAGCTCCGAGAGCTCCTGGAGCTGTACAGGGCAGTCATCGATGAAGCTGCGCGAACGCCCCGAGGAGTAGATGACACGTCGGATGATCCTTTCGCCTTCGGGAGTGTCGAATATGCCTTCCACCACGCAGTTTTCGGCTCCCGAGCGTATCAGTCCGGCTTCGGCCTTGTCGCCTGCGAGCAGTCCCAGGGCGCCAAGCAGTATGGATTTGCCTGCGCCGGTCTGTCCCGTGATGATGACAAGACCCTCCGGGAATTCAACGTCCAGAGAGTCTATGAGTACGAAATTGCGTATGTGAAGGCTGCGCAGCACAGCTTATTCGGTCTTGCCGTCGGCAGCCGCGAAACGGTATTCGAGCTCGCCGTTTTCGAATTCGGTGGTAGCTATCAGACCCGGCTTGGGCTGGCGCTCGAAATACTTGGATATCTCTATCTGCTCCTTGTTCTCGAAGGTCTCTTCCATGGTGTCCCTTTCGCCTTTGAACTCCTCGAGTCTCTTTGCGAGTTCCTTCTTCTCGGCGAGGGCTATCTGGTTGGCCCTCTGGGCGATGATTACGGTTGTCTCATAGATGTTTCCAGTAGGGGCTGCAAGGTCCTTGATGTCCCTCGTTACGGTGTTGTTGGGTACTTTCTTTTCCATATATCAATACTTTTCTTTTGTTTTCTTGTAGAGTCTGTCGATTTCCGGACGCCTGGCGGATTCGGGATATTCGCCTACGAAATTGAGGTAGTCGTCGTAGAAGACCAGGAAACGTTCTTTCTGCTTGGACTTTACGCTTAGATTGGCGTAGTTGTAGGAAGCCATGGCCGTATAGTACAATATGTCTTCGCGGTAGCGGTTCTCCGCGTCGTCCTTGAGCACGTTCCGAAGCGCCACCCTGGCAGCCTTGTAGTCTTCCATTTTATAGTATAGGTATGCGTTCTCGTAGGCCTTGCGGTCGAGGCGTTCCTCCAGGTCGTCGAGCATGTGCTCGCAAACCTCGCGGTACTCGGTGTCGGGATGGTTTACCAGATACTCGCTTATGGCCGTGATGCATTTGTACGTGGGAGTCTGGTCCAGTTCGTAACGCAGGGTCGAACGGTACAGGCAGTCGAGGCGCAGGAACTCCGCACTTTCCGCGAAGGCGCTGCGGGGGTAGTTGCGCACGAAGTTCTCGAAGTTGGTCTCGGCGGTGTAGTAATCCTTTGCCCTGTAGTTGCTCAGGCCCCAGTAATACTGCACCGTGTCGTCGCGGGAAGTACCGTTGGTAAGGTACGACAGCGACTCGAACAGCTGGCCGGACTTGTTGAACTTGCCCTGGCTGAAGTAGTCGAATGCGGCGTTATACTTTGCGTCGGCATCGTTGCTCTCCAGCAGAGTCTCGTATGCGCTCTTGCAGGAGATTGCACATGAGGCCAGGATTATGGCCGCTATGGTTGCGAAACGCTTCATCTCTTGAGGAATTTTTCTGCGTCCAGGGCTGCGCGGCATCCAGATGCGGCGGCGGTAATGGCCTGGCGGTATCTGGAATCCTGTACGTCGCCTGCGGCGAACACGCCTTCGACGTTGGTGTGGCTGGTGCGTCCGTCGGTTATGATGTACCCCTCGGCGTCGGTGTTGACCCAGGGTGCGAACAGTGCAGACTGCGGGGTGTGGCCGATTGCGAGGAAGAACCCGTCGATCTTTATGTCAAATATCTCTCCGTCCTTGCGCTCAAGACGGGCCCCGGTGACGCCGCTGGCGTCTCCGAGCACCTCGCGGGTATTGCAGTTCCAGAGAATCTCGATGTTGGGAGTGTTCTTGACCCTTTCCTGCATTGCAACGGAAGCGCGCAGCACGTCGCGGCGCACTATCATGTAAACCTTGTTGCAGATTCCGGCAAGGTAGCTTGCCTCTTCGCAGGCGGTGTCGCCGCCGCCTACTACGGCGACGTCTTTGCGGCGGTAGAAGAAGCCGTCGCAGGTGGCGCAGGCCGACACGCCGAGGCCGCGGAATTTCTGCTCCGACGGCAGCCCGAGGTAGCGTGCGGTGGCTCCGGTGGCTATGATGAGGGCTTCGGCCTCAAGGCTCTCGCTGCCGTCGATGGTGATTTTGAACGGGCGCGAGGAAAGGTCTGCCGCCGTTACGGTTCCCCTGCGGATATCGGCTCCGAGGTTCTCTGCCTGCTTGCGCATGTCGGACATGAGGGCGTTGGCGTCCACTCCTCCGGGATAGCTGGGGAAATTCTCTACGACCGTAGTGGTGGTGAGCTGGCCGCCTGGCTCCATGCCCTCGTAGAGGACGGGAGAGAGAGCGGCTCGGGATGCATATATGGCGGCTGTATATCCGGCTGGACCTCCGCCGACAATGAGGCATTTGACTTTTTCCATCAGCGTACCAATGTTATAGTGTTGTTCGAGTTGTATCTGATTCGCCTTACGGCTGTATTCGTCTTTCCGGTGACGTCGAAGCGGAAATCGGTCTGCAGGCCCGTGCCCGGCGTGGTGGAGAGCTCCGCCGGCCAAAGCTGCTGGTCGCGGCCGAGGGTGGAACCGAGGTAGTACATGAGGTCGTAGCCCTGATACACCCATTGTCCCGGCTCTCCCTTGAACAGGGTGCGGTAACGGTCAGCGAAACTGCGTACCTGCGGGTCTGACGGGTCGGCGTAGTAGGATGCCGTTATGCGGGTGCCGGCTGCGTGGATGCTCTCTATTTCGAGCTCGCTTATGGAACGGAGCCTGGAAGTGCTGTAAACGGCGTTGTGCCCGCCCTTGAGGTTCATAAGGGCTGCGTCGCGCACGGCGGTGGTACAGAAAACGTCGTTCTCCGATGCCAGCACGAACCGGCATGTCCCTGCGACTGTGCCCTCGTAGGCGGTGGCGGAGGAATTGATTTCGTACGGAATCTGAGCCTCTGACAGCTTGAGTGCGAGGCGGCTTGCCATTTCTCCTCCGGCATCCTCTGCGCTCTGCAGCAGCACTACCGCGTCGCCTGCGCGGAGGTCTTCCTTTATCCACAGGACGAGGTCATCGACCTGTGCCTCCCATCCGGAAGGGGCCTGGATGATATTGTAGCGGTCGGTGAGTATCGACACCTTGGGGTCCAGAGGCGAGACCAGGTACTTGTCGCGCAGGCGGGGGAGCATGCGGGCAATGTCTTCGTAGCTTACGGGGCCTACGATGATGTCGGACTCGGCCAGATTGGCAGCAGAAGGTAGAGAGACGGCCGAATCATAAACCGTCAAGTCGTAACGGGTGTTTTCGCTTGCCAGCTTGTCAACGGCCATCAGCACGCCGCTGTAGAAGTCGAGGAAATTGCTGTTTGGAGTTTCCGTACTGCGCAGGGGCAGGATCAGCGCTATTTTCCGCGTCCAGATCGCCTCCTGTTCGGCCTGTATCTCTTCGTCGCTGCGTATGGGGACGAAGACGGAACCGGCATTTGCGGAAGTGCTGTCCTTTGCGGGACGGCCGCCGGGGAAAAGGTACCACTGGGCGGACGCTCCTGCGGGGAGGAGCATCATGAGCAGCAGCGTTACAATCAGGCGTCGTTTCATAATGATTCGGTAAAACTGATCAGTCTCTTGCAGAATCCGGACCAGGACAGGAGCTCTTTCTGCCTGCGGATGCTTTCCTTGCATGCCTCCTGCATACCCGGAGTGCCGAAGAAGCGCTCTATGCCTTCCTTGACGCACTGCGGCTCGGCCCTTTCGACTACCAGTCCCGTTCCGGTTCCCTCTACGGATGCCCGGAGCGATCCGGTGTCGGTGACTATCATGGGAACTTCGAAATGAAGGGCGAGGGCGCCTACTCCGCTCTGGGTGGCGCTGCGGTAGGGCAGAACCACTGCATCGGAGGCGCAGAAATACTTCTTGACCTCGGCGTCGGGGATGTAGTCGGTGCGCAGGAGTATGCGGTCCTTGGCCCCGCTGGCGTCGATAATCTCCTGATATTCGGAAAAGTCGCCATAGGGCTCACCGGCTATGATGAGGCGGTAGCCGGAGGGTAGGCTGCTGAAGGCCCGGAGCAGGATGTCGAGCCCCTTGTACTTTCGTATCAGGCCGAAGAACAGCAGGTTCCGGGTACCGTCGGGGAGTCCCAGTGCGGCCAGCGCTTCTTGCCGGGAGAGGGGAGTGCCGAAGTGTGAGTACACCGGGTGCGGTATGACCTGGCACGGTTTGTCGAAATCGAGGCTCCGCAGCTCTTCCGCCACGGAGTCGCTCAGAGTGATGCATCCGTCCAGTCCCTTGAGGAACCACTTGGTAAGGGGAGCGTCGAAAAAGTGAGGCTCGTGGGGAATAATGTTGTCTGCGATCGCGATGACTTTGCACCCGGACCCGACGTGGCGTGCCACCCAACCGAGGGACGGAGCGAACCAGCTCATCCAATAGCGCATGATGAGTATGTCCGCACCCCATTCTCGGATAGCCCTGGCCGCCTTGACCCATGTGAACGGGTTGACCGTGCTCAGGACGGCCTGCGAATCGATTTTTTCTGCATCGTCCTCCGGCGTGACGTACTGGGTCTTGCCGGGAAACAGCAGGGCGGGGTACTGGGTCGTAAAGTTGAAGGCCTTTACAATGTGGTCGCGGCCCAGTTCGGCGGCCAGGCAGGCGTTGAACTGGGCTATACCTCCCCTGAAGGGATAGAAGCAGGAAAGGATCGCGATCTTCAAAGCTGTTGATTACTCTTTGGATTCTGCTTTGCTCTTGACGTAGGCGGCGTTGAGGCCCTCGAGAAGCTCGTCGGTGATGTCCAGGGAAGGATCTCCGGCGGCTACGGGAGCGGGAAGTATGTCACCCTGGGTGGTGAGGATGAGGGCGTAGCCCTTCTCGGCGTTGAACGTGTCGAGGAAGGTCTTGATGGCGTCAGCGATCTGGTTCATCATGACCTGCTGCTCCTCGGCGATTTCCTGCTGCTTCTGGGCTGCATACTGCTGGAAGCTGTTCTGCTGTTCCTGTAGCTTGCGGCTCTGGACCTCTGCGACGGACTGGGTCATGAGGCCTTTGTTGATTTTGTCCTGGAAGGCCTTGATGTCTTTCTCCAGTTTGTTGCCGCGGCGGTTCACCTCCTGGTTGATGCTGTTTATCTTGGTCTCTGCAACGCTGCGCAGATCGTTGGCCATGTCGTACTCATCGATAATCCTGTCGAGGTTGAAGTAAACGATGGAACCTGCGGTTGCGGTACTGTCGGCTGCAGCGTTTGCGGCGGGAGCCGCGGAGTTGTTGCAGCTTGTAAGCGATGCGGAGAGCAAGGCGATTACGCCTGCGGCGGCGATGATGCCGGAAAGGGTCTTTTTCATTTTATCTGTGTTTCTTTAGTTGCAATCTGCAAATGTAACTATTTTTTTCTGAATCTCCTTCAAATAGGAGGCTATTGTCTTTTCCAGCCCCATGTAAAGGGCGTCGCTGATAAGGGCGTGTCCGATGGACACTTCGTCGGTCCAGGGAATGCAGTGCACGAACCAGGCGAGATTCTCCAGGCTGAGGTCGTGTCCGGCGTTGAGCCCGAGGCCGGCCTGGCGTGCCGCCTCTGCCGCCTGCACGTACGGAGCGATGGCAGCGACCCGGTCGGAGGGGTATTGCCCGGCATAAGCCGCCGTGTAAAGCTCCACACGGTCGGCTCCGCAGAGGGCTGCGCCGCGGACCATTTCCGGAACGGGATCGACGAATATGGACGTCCGTATCCCGAGGGAGCGGAAATCGGCGCATGTCTTGGTAAGGAAATCCCTGTAAGCGACTGTGTCCCAGCCGCTGTTGGAGGTTATGGCGTTGTGGGCGTCGGGGACCAGGGTCACCTGATGCGGACGGACTTCGCTTACCAGCTGCCGGAACGATTCTGCGGTCGGGTTGCCTTCTATATTGAATTCCGTGGTGATGAGCGGGCGTATGGCACGCACGTCGCTGTAGCGGATATGGCGCTCGTCGGGGCGCGGATGTACTGTTATCCCCTGGGCGCCGAAGCGCTCGCAGTCGACGGCCGCCTTGACCGGATCGGGCAGGGAGCCTCCGCGGGCGTTGCGCAGGGTCGCGATTTTGTTGATGTTGACGCTTAATCTTGTCATAGAGTGCAAAAATACAAAATATTGTGCTAAATTTGAAGTCCGTTATGAAACTTGCCTATTATTTGAAAGACTCCCGCCTGGAACTCGATCCCGGGGTGCTCGGACTGCTGGCCGACCTTGGCGCCGCAGGCCTCGACGTATATCCGGCGCTCGATGTCTCCGGTATCCAGGAAGGCACATCCATGCTGCTGAGCTTCGGAGGCGACGGCACATACCTGTCTGCCGCCACCCTTGCGCTTGCCGCAGGACTGCCCGTCCTGGGAGTCAATTTCGGCCGTCTGGGCTTCCTGTCGGAGAACAGGGCCGGCAATATAGCGGACGCCCTGGCCGGCGGCGCCTATACCATAGAAAGGCGCGGCATGGTAAAAGTCGAGGGCTTGTGCCTTGGCGACGGTCCGCAGCTGGCTCTCAACGAGATATGTGCCATGCGCGAGGGCGGTGCCATGCTCGGCATAGACGTGCTGGTGGACGGCCGGGCCCTCCCTACCTACTGGGCCGACGGGCTTATCGTAGCCACCTCATCGGGATCCACAGCCTATTCGCTCAGCGTCGGCGGTCCCATCTGCCTGCCCGAGTCGAAGGTGCTGATCCTGGCCCCCGTATCGCCGCACAACCTCAACGTCCGCCCCCTCATCGTCCCCGACTCATGCCGTATCGAACTGGCATTCCACTCGCGTGAGCAGTACGTACGCCTGTCGGCCGACAACCGCAGTTTCAACATTCCCTCGTCGTCCCGCCTCACAGTCACCGCAATGCCGGACGCCCTGCAGCGCGTGGTTCTCGACGGATCCAACTTCATAGAGGCACTGCGTTCCCGGCTGCATTGGGGAACCGACGTGCGGAATTCTTACAAATAACCGAATGATAGAGAAAATCCCACAGCACGTAAGCTTCATCATGGACGGCAACGGCCGTTGGGCCCGCCAGCGCGGCAAGGAGCGAATCTTTGGACACCGCGAAGGTGTGGAGAGCGTACGCAGCGTGCTCGAAACCAGCGCTGAGATTGGTATAAAATACGTATCCCTGTTCGCTTTCAGCGAAGAAAACTGGGCCCGCCCCGATGCCGAGGTTTCCGGGCTTATGTCGCTGTTTATCAAGGCGATTAAGAACGAAACCCAGGCTTTCCTCCGTAACGGCATACACTTCCGCGTACTGGGCAACCGCGCCCGTCTTTCGCCGGAACTCAATGCCGCTATAGATGAGCTCGATGCAACCACGGTCGGCGGAACCCGCATGACCGTCATCGTATTCGTGAGCTACAGCGGAAAATGGGACATAAGCCAGGCTGCGCTGCGCATGGCGGCAGAAGGGGGGACGCAGATCGAGCAGTATCTGGTAACCGCCGGGATCCCCGACCCCGATCTCCTGATACGTACTTCCGGCGAGCAGCGGATAAGCAATTTCATGCTCTGGCAGCTGGCCTATACCGAATTCGTATTTACCGATACCCTTTGGCCCGATTTTAGAAAGGAACAGTATCTTGCCGCCCTTGAGGAATATTCTTCCAGGGACAGGCGTTTCGGAAAAGTCAAATAATTCCGTATATTTGCAAGCTTATCGGATTGAAATGACCAGAAGACACATCGTCGCCATCATATTGTTACTTGCCTCGTGCCTGACGCTGCGCGCTCAGCAGACGCCGGTCGAGGTCGATTATTCACATCCCCGCAAGTATTTCGTCGGCGGGGTCAGCGTGGAAGGCAACAGCTATTTCAGCTCCCAGCAGATAGTCCAGCTTACCGGGCTGCACAAGGGCATGGAAGTCACCGTACCAGGTGAGGATGTGTCCGAGATAGTCCGCCGCCTGTGGCTCAAGCGTTATTTCGAGGACGTTTCGCTGGTCATCGACCATATTACCGCAGAGGGCGACTCAGCCTACTTCAAAATAATCATAAAAGAGCGCCCCAGGGTCTCCCGCTGGACTTTTTCGGGCATTAAATCCGGAGACAAGAAAGAACTTCAGGACCGTCTGAGCCTGCGCCGTGGCGGAGAGTTCTCCGAATATGTAGAAAAGACAGCGTCCGACATAATCAAACGCTACTACGCCGAGAAGGGATTCCTCAACGCCACCGTAAAGGCTGAGGTCCAGAAAGACTCGGTGGTCAGGAATGCGATACGCGTCAACTTCGCCGTCGACCGTGGCACGAAGGTGCGCATCAAGGACATCAATTTCATAGGCAACGAACACGTGAGCGATTTCAAGCTCGCCCGTGCCATGAAGAAAACCAAGTCCAACAAGATTTACAACTTCTTCAACAGCAAGAAATTCAACGAGAAAGAATACGTCAACGACAAGAAATCCGTCATCTCTGCCTTCAACGAGGCCGGTTATCGCGACGCCAGGCTTGTCCGCGACTCGGTCTATTACATAGAGCCCGGCAGGCTGGGCATAGACCTGGTGTTCGAAGAAGGCGACCGCTACTACTTCCGCGACGTTACCTGGACCGGCAACTCGGTCTTCCCGTCGGAAACCCTCAATGAGGTCCTCCAGATAGAGAAAGGCGATGTGTACGACGTTGTGTCCATGGAAAAACGACTCTTCGGCGGCGGCAAGCAGACGGATATGGACATATCCAAGATCTACCGCGACAACGGTTACCTGTTCTTCAACATCACTCCCGTCGAGACAAATATCCAGAACGACTCCGTCGATGTGGAACTCCGCATTTCCGAGGGCAAGCAGGCAACGCTCAACAACATAGTGATCAACGGCAACGACCTTACCAACGAAAAGGTGGTCCGCCGCCAGATCTTCACCCGTCCCGGCAACCTGTTCAGCCAGACCGACTTCGAGCGTTCCATCCGCGAAATAGCCTCCCTTGGGCAGTTCGATCCCGAGGCCATCGCAGACCCCAAGACGGGATATTCCATCCTGCCCAACCAGCTCAACAATACGGTTGACATAGTATACAACGTCACCGAGAAGCCTTCCAGCCAGCTGGAACTCAGCGGCGGATGGGGCGGCAATACCTTCGTGGCCACGGTGGGTGTGAGCTTCAACAACTTCTCCACCAACCGTTTCTTCGACAAGAGCGCCTGGCGTCCCGTCCCTCTGGGTGACGCCCAGAACCTTGCGTTCCGCTTCCAGACCAACGGCACCTACTACACGGCGCTCACCGCGAGCTTCGTGGAACCCTGGCTTTTCGGCAAAAAGCCTACGTCGCTCAGCCTTTCGGGGTACTACACCCGTGCCACCAACTCCAACCTCTGGCTCGGCATACTCAGCAACGAGCAGCAGATGGAGGTCTTCGGAGCTTCGGCTTCCCTGGGCAGCCGCCTCAAGTGGCCCGACAATTACTTCGTACTGTATAACGGACTCAGCTGGCAGACCTACCGCCTGCGCAACTGGAACTACGGATTCATATTCGACACCGGTGTATCGAACAACCTGAGTTACACCATCAACCTGATGCGCAACTCAACCGACCAGCAGATTTATCCCCGTTCCGGTTCCGACATCTCCGCCTCGCTCGCCATCACGCCTCCGTACTCGCTTTTCCGCAAATACGATTACGACCCCGTGTCCGGCGCCAAGATTACCGAGCGCGACGGAAAGAAAATCGGCTGGCGGGATGTCAAGTACGACAACTGGACCGTGCAGGACCGTTATCGCTGGATAGAATACCACAAGTGGAAGTTCTCCGCAGCTACATATACCAAGCTCATCGGCGACCTCGTCCTCATGACCCGCGCCCAGTTCGGTTATCTGGGTTATTACAACCGCAATTGGGGCTATTCTCCGTTCGAAGGATTCCTCGTGGGAGGCGACGGAATGTCGGGTTACATGACTTATGGCACGGAAATAGTAGCTCTGCGAGGGTATGAGAACAACATGCTCACGCCCAGGGAGACATCTCCGTACAGCAACCAGCTTACCTTCGCAGGAAACGTTTACGACAAGTTTACCCTCGAACTGCGTTATCCCGTCATCCTGCAGCCCCAGTCTACCATATTCGTACTCGGGTTCCTGGAGGCCGGAAACTGCTGGAGCGACATACGCAACTTCAACCCCTTCGAGGTCAAGCGCAGCGCCGGTGTCGGCGTACGCATCTTCCTCCCGATGATAGGCCTGCTGGGTGTAGACTGGGGATATGGTTTCGACGATGCCCAATACGGCGGAAGCCAGTTCCATTTTGTTATAGGACAACAATTTTAAAGTATAAAACATGAAAAAGATTCTTTTGGTTGCCGCACTGGCAATGATGAGCGCAGCAGGATTTGCACAGTCCAAATTCGCTCACGTCAACTTCTCCGAGCTTGTCCAGCTTATGCCCGAGGCCGACGAGGCACGCGCTACCATGGACGCTTCCGGCAAGGAAGCCCGTGAGACCTACCAGGCCATGGCCGACGAATATTACGCCAAACTCCAGCAATATCAACAGAAGGCCAACACCTGGACGCAGGCTATCCGCGAGAGCAAGGAAAAAGAGCTCACCGATATTCAGCAGCGTATCCAGGAGTTCGAACAGAACGTTCAGGCAGAACTGCAGCAACAGCAGCAGCAGCTCATGGCTCCCATCTACAAAAAGGCCCAGGATACTGTCAACGAGCTTGCGAAGAAGGGCGGATACATTTTCGTATTCGACAGGACTGCAGTCCTTTATGTTGATCCGGCCCAGAGCGACGATCTTACCCAGGCTGCACGCAAAGCGCTCAACATTCCTGATGAACGCACACTCGAAAGCCTTCAGGCAGAGCTTCAGGCAAAAGCTCAGGCAGAACCTCAACCGGCACAGTAACACTTTTTTAACCACATAACTAAGATGCAACACAAAGTCATTGACTTAAAGGATGTTGTGATTAGATTCGCAGGAGACTCGGGAGATGGTATGCAGCTCACTGGGTCTCTTTTCGCTGATATGTCGGCGATCTATGGCAACTCCCTGTCAACATTCCCCGATTTCCCCGCGGAGATACGCGCACCTCATGGCACTGTCTCCGGCGTTTCCGGTTTCCAGGTCCATATCGGAAGCGAAGGAGTAGGTACTCCCGGAGATTTTTGCGACCTTCTTGTAGCCATGAACCCTGCAGCCCTCAAGTCCAATGCGAAATGGTGCAAGCCGACGGCCATGATCCTGGTCGATGGCGACGCCTTCGACGAGAAGGGCATGCAGAAGGCCGGTTTCAAGACCGACAATCCCTTCGAAGAGCTGGGCGTCGAAGACCGTGCCATCATTGTGGCGGCCATAAGCACGCTAACCCAGGAGTCCCTCAAGGACAGCGGTCTCGATCCCAAGACCATTCTCAAGTGCAAGAACATGTTCACCCTCGGCATGGCCTGCTACATCTACAGCCGTCCCCTGGAGTACATTTACATGTACCTTGAGCGCAAGTTCAGCAAGAAGCATCCTGAGCTCATAGAGCCCAACAAGAAGGTACTGAACGACGGATTCAACTATGCCGCCAACATTCAGGCTATTCCCAATACCTACACAGTAGCGCCGGTAAAGAACAAGAAGAAAGGTACTTACCGCAATATCACCGGCAATCAGGCTACCGCATGGGGCCTTCTTGCCGCGTCAGAGAAGTCGGGCCTGCCGCTTTTCTGCGGTTCCTATCCCATCACCCCGGCGACCGCTATCCTGGAGGAACTCGCCATCCACAAGAGCCTTGGAGCCAAGACTTTGCAGGCAGAGGACGAGATAGCTGGAATATGTACCGCAATAGGCGCCAGCTATGCCGGCAATCTTGCCGTCACCACTACTTCCGGTCCCGGACTTTCGCTCAAGAGCGAAGCCCTCGGACTCGCAGTCATGGCGGAACTTCCGCTCGTCGTGGTTGACGTTCAGCGCGGCGGCCCTTCCACCGGACTTCCCACCAAGACCGAGCAGTCCGACCTCGACCAGGCCCTTTACGGACGCAACGGCGAATGCCCCATGCCGGTCATCGCCGCCCATTCCCCCTCGCATTGCTTCGACGCTGCATTCATGGCAGCCAAGATAGCGCTCGAGCATATGACTCCCGTCATGCTGCTCAGCGAAGGCTTCCTGGGCAACGGCAGCGAGCCCTGGTGCATCCCTTCCATGGCCGATTATCCTGAGATCAAACCTCCTTTCGCAACCGGCGCGCTTGCCGAGGGCGAACGTTTCAAGCCTTTCGAACGCAATCCCGAGACACTCGTCCGCTCCTGGGCGATCCCCGGACAGAAGGGCTTCGAGCACCGTGTCGGCGGTCTTGAGAAAACCCATGCCGGCGTGCTCTCCACAGATCCCCAGAACCACGAAATGATGGTGCGCGAGCGTGCCGAGAAAGTGGCGCGCGTAGCCCGCGACCTGCCTCGCCTCGAACTCGTCTGCGGCCCGTCCGAGGGCAAACTGCTCGTTGTAGGCTGGGGTGGTACGTTCGGACATATCCTGGGTGCCGTAGAAGAAGCCGGAGGCGTCTCCTATGCCCACTTCGACTACATCAACCCTCTGCCCGACGGCACCGAAGAAATCTTCTCCCGCTTCGAGAAGATTCTCGTCTGCGAGCTCAACAGCGGCCATTTCCTCGGCTGGCTGCGCTCTCGTCTGCCCCAGTTCAATTATACCGGTTTCAACAAAGTCCAGGGTCAGCCCTTCCTTGTGAGCGAACTTGTGGACGCAATCAAAAAGGAGCTTTAGACTATGGCAAATCTTACATTCAAGGATTTCAAATCCGACCAGGAGGTCCGCTGGTGCCCCGGTTGCGGCGACCATGCCGTACTTGCAGCCCTTCAGAGGGCGCTGCCCAAGGTGAGCCAGGCTCTCGGCTACGAGAAAGAACGTTACGTCGTAGTGTCCGGCATCGGCTGTTCGAGCCGTCTGCCTTATTACATGGATACTTACGGCTTCCATAGCATCCACGGGCGCGCGACAGCGGTTTCTACCGGCATCAAGGTCGCCAACCCTACGCTTACCGTATGGCAGGCATGCGGCGACGGTGACGCCCTCGCCATCGGCGGCAACCACTTCATTCATGCCATACGTCGCAACATCGATATCAATATCATCCTGTTCAACAATCAGATCTACGGTCTGACCAAAGGACAGTATTCACCTACGTCAAAGTTCGGCGCCATTACCAAAACATCGCCCTACGGTACTGTGGAGCATCCTTTCACCCCCGGTTCCCTGGTGCTTGGAGCGAAGGGTACATTCTTCGCCCGTTCGCTTGACGTGGAGCTTGCGCTCAACGAGGAGATTATGACCGCCGCCGCCCTTCACGACGGCTGCTCGGTCATGGAAATGCTCACCAACTGTGTGATATTCAATGACGGTGCCCATAAGGATATATCAGATCCGGCAGTACGTGCCGACCGCACCATCGTGCTGCGCCATGGCGAGAAGATGGTCTTCGGCAAGAACAAAGACAAGGGTCTGATCTTTGACGGCCGCAAGATAAGGGTCGTCACCATAGGACAGGGCGGCTTCACCCTCGACGACGTCCTGGTTCACGACGCCCACACCGACAACATCGGCATCCATATGGCTCTTGCCGACATGAAGGGTCCCGACTATCCTGTTGCGCTCGGCGTCATAAGGGACGTCAAAGACATCACTTACGACGACGGCGTGCGCGACCAGGTGCGCGACGTCATGCGTACATCCAAGATTCATTCGGTGGACGAACTGCTTCACAGCGGATCCACCTGGGAAGTAAAATAACCAATAATAGCACAATGAAAACCACAGACATCATGGCCCGCTTGAGGGCCAAGTACCCCGGAGAAAACGAGTATCTCCAGGCAGTTCAGGAAGTTCTCGAGTCCGTAGAGGATGTTTATAACCAGCATCCCGAATTCGAGCAGGCAAAGATAGTCGAGCGCATGGTTGAGCCCGACCGTATCTTCACCTTCCGAGTCACATGGGTTGACGACAAAGGCGAAGTTCAGACCAACACCGGCTACCGCGTGC
>DGVM01000144.1 GCA_002395925.1 Bacteroidales bacterium UBA4284 | reverse complement strand
GAAAACATTAAACGACAATCCCTAATTAAGCTCGTGGGCGGCAAAGAACTCCGCTTCTCTAATGTGGGCCAGAAAATGCGCGAGGGCATCACTGCCGCAATCGAGGCCCACAGGGGAGATGTAATAACGGAGACCAGCGCCCCTGGAACCCCGGCCGGCGAAGGCTCCGCCGCCGATGCGGCACCCGCAGCGGAAGCAGCTGCTCCTGAAAATGCCCCGTCCGCCGCTCCCGCAGCCGATCCTTCAGACGCTGGAGCAAACAAGTTTATGGCAATACTCGCATATATAGGGATTCTTGTTCTCATTCCTTTGTTTGCCGCCAAGGATTCCAAGTTTGCCCGCTTCCATACCAATCAGGGTCTGATTCTGCTTATCTGCAGCATCGTCATCTATTTCATCGGCTTGATTCCCGGTCTGAAAGCCATTGTATGGATACTTAATGCCGCCGTTTTTGTATTAGCGGTTATAGGTATCCTCGGTGCGGCCAAGGGCGAGACAAAGGAGCTTCCACTTATAGGCAAGTACCGCATTATATCTTAAGACTAAGTACTTGAAATGCGGCCATGCTGATTCTTCAGAAACCCATAACTCGTGCCGAACTGCATGCGGACTTGGAGCGTCTGCTGTTGGAACACGGCTCTGAAGGGGAATACTTGTGGGGGTTCAACTTGTATCCCGAAGAGGATGGGAGGGGTTCATAGAATATGATGCAGCACGCGACCCTGGAAAACGGTCGATGGGCCGAGATGTCTTTTCCGCAGCAGATGGCTAACATCGGCAGCGAGACTTCACGCGTGCTGAAGGCTTTCCAGGCAGGATAATGCTCAGAGTCCGAGGCTTCCCGAAGATTGATCCGCCGACGAGATAATCTACTTATCCCTGACAGCCCTGATTGACATGCCCAGTGAACGGGCGGCTGTCAGCATGCTATCGCCGTAAGTAGAAAATGATTCTCCCTTTGCCTGATCATACTTTGTATATACTTCAGAAGACCAATAGTAGCACGATGTAGCGCCGTATTGATAACTGGATTGGCCATATAAGCCAGCGGCAGGGATGAAAAGTGTCTTATTGGTATAGCCCGCTTTGAGCGGAGTAAAGAGAACGCCAATGACACCGTTGCGGGAAGACCACTTCCAACTACAATCATTTGCAAGTTCATCCCATTCTTCGCATGTCGGCATTCTCCAGCCGTCCCCCCAGAGCACTGCGGCAGCGTCATCTTCAGGCAAAAGCTTCGTTTTCTTATCTACATGCCCATATCTGCTGTCAGAGTTATATTTGGTAAGTGAAGTTGAAGTCCCTTCGCACAGCGAATAGTTGGACCAGTCGAAGTAATACTTGGGCGCCGTTTCTCCCCATGCGAAAAAGCCTCCGAAGTCTTCGGGCGTGGAGGCGCACAGATTAAATGAAGCCCATTCGACCGAAAGTCCCAGATCCACGGCCACAGGGCTGGCCGGCCCGGTTACGCTTACTATGCAACCGTTCTCAAGCCCTCCGTCCACTGTCGTTACTGTAATCAGCGCTTGTCCCGGGGATACGGCCGAGACTACTCCTTCCTGCGAAACGGATGCGATTCCTGGAGAACTGCTCTTCCATATTACAGATTTGTCCGGTACGTCCTCGGGCATGACCGCATAATTGATTATTTGGGAATTGCCTACGGTCATCGAGAGATTTGTGAAACTGATTTCAATGGAGGTCGGTTCAATCTTTACGGGACGCACCGGCAAGCCATAGTATCTAAGGTCATTCTCCAGCTTAATAGAATTGTTGGCATAAGAAAGATTATATGCCTTGGTTTCATAGTAGTAATAAGAAGTCCAGAAAACCCCTTTCTCGCCGACGTAATAAACTTCATCATCGATGCGGACACCGGACACCGGCAAGAAAATGGAGTTCTGCTCCCGGCCATTAGTTCCATAAACCCGGTACCCTTTGACACCATTCTCCGTTGTCCATACCCAGTTGCAGTTGTCCTTCAGTTCTTGTGCCTCGTCGCGGGTAGGCATACGCCAACTCTCTCCCCAGGACGCTGTAGCGGCGTCGTCTTCAGGAAGGAGGGTCCCTCCGTTGAAATAAGTATATCTGGTAATTGAAGAAGAACTACCGTTGCTCCATTTGTAGGTACTCCATGAATAATTGCTCTTTCCGGACTCAGTCTCTCCCCATGCAAAATACCCGCCGAATTCCTCAGGACGGCTGGCCCCTACATTGAATGACGCCCATTTCCGGCTGAGTCCCAGATCAACTGCTTCGGGCTGAATGGAGTTCCCTTTGACCGTAACCAGGCAGGTCCCGGATTTACCCTCCAGAGACGTGGCGGTGATGCTTGCTATTCCAGCAGCAACGGCAGTTACTCTGCCGCAGTCGTCCACCGACGCTATCATGGGGGCAGAAGAACTCCACACAAGATCGGTATAAGTAGCGTTGGACGGGGTTATAACTGCATTAATGGCAACGCTTTCTCCGACTTCGAGAGTTACCGAAGAAGGAGAGAGTTCCACCGACGTGACGGGGATTCTATCACTGGTTTTAACTGCCCGGACTTGATTGCCGCTTAAACGGTCGTCAGTTACCACTATAGGCTTGGTTCTGTTAAAACTGAGCGAATAAGAGTTGACCGGTTCAGAAGCGTTCAGGGAAGATGACCAATAGTGCCCGATCGTGCCGGCATTGTTGGTATACGTATCCTCCTTGGTCCCGCATGCCGGCAAGAAAACGAATTTATTTGTGAATCCTTTTATTTTGCTGGTAAAGCGCATTCCGGCAACGCCGTTGACCGTAACCCATTCAGCAGTACAAGAGTTGACAAGTTCCTCGAATTCGCCTGCGGTGGGAGTACGCCACTCTCCTCCCCAATTCTGACTGGCGGCGTCATCTTCTCTTTCCAGCACCTGCAGGCCATCCTCGGCCCCATTCTGCCATTTGGTTACATATCTGGTGTACTTTTGAGAGTTATAATCATACCATTTGTATGTAAATTTTCCATAGTCGGTCTTCGGAGTGATTTCACCCCATGAATAGTACTGCCCATATTCTTCCGGTCTGGAAGCACCGACATTGTAGGTCGCCCATTTGACGCTTAATCCCAGATCCACATCCTCATAGTCGGAGAAAACCACTCCTGAGTCCACATTCTTCCTGCTCCCGAAACTACCGCGCTTGATGGTGACGGCATCGGAGAAGTCCTTGCTGCCGGATGCATCATCCTTGATGAAAGTCAATCTGTATCCTCCCGACAATACGGTAGGGAACGCAACTATGTAATACCAAACTCCTGATCGAAGGTATTCCCCCTGGGGCGCAGTAAGGGTGATGCTGGAAAAACGCACGTCAGACGGTTGCAACTCCGGCCTGTCTTTAGCGAAGGATACAGATGCATTACCGGCGATAGGCTCGTTATTTACGGCTTGGAAGACTACGCTCTTTATCCCCTCGCCGCCAACGGAAAAACGAAATCCCCCACAGGCTGCATAAAACAACATATGGTCTGTCGTAGCTGATTTTCCGAGGGTGATATAACATCCAGGGGCAAAACTGCCTTCCAACGCCTCCTGGGCAGCAGGAAGCGTGACGCTTACCGCACCCGACTCCATTGCGGAATCGTCATTGTAAGGATATAATCCTATATAGTCTCCATTGCCATATGGTGCAAATCCGCTGAACGGGGCAGATGTTGACGGCGTGGTTATGGCAGCCGTCAGTTTGCTGCTTCCGGTACCCCGGAAAAGCTTGATTGCGTCTCCGGGCTGCCAATAAACCTTGGCCCCGCCATCGATTACATATGTCCGCGTTTCGCTTCCCTCCTCATTATTGTCGGCGATAAGCGTTATCGCTTCCTGAGAAGGTATATCGTTCTCTTTTTCCACCTCACACGAAATGAAAGACGCAAGTACTGTTGCGTTTACCGCAAATAATAAGACAAATCTTTTCATAATCCTACCATTCTTCATAAGTAAGGTCTTCAGTTGAACCATCCGTGAGGCTGTTGCATAGCCATCCGGACAAATACGAGGGGAGAAACTCGCATTCCGGAGCAGAATAAGTAGCTTTCATAATGTCAGTAAACATTTTTTCAAAGATACATCTTTTTCGCTTTCGTCCAAAACTTGCAGGCCCTAATGGGCGATACAAATAGGGCCCCGGCGAGTTTCTGCGCTATGGCGCACGCCGGTAATAGGGTTTAATTCAGCAAAAATTACTATCTTTGCGCCCTGTTTTTGCCGACGTTTGAATGACTTCGGCAGTCAAACTTAATTCACGATGAAACATTACTACGTTAAACCTGAATCTCTGGCTATGGATTGCCTTCCCGGCTCCTGCCTCTGTGCTACGAGCGACCTGAACGGTTCGACCGAAGACTATATCCTGGACAGCGAGAACAATTTCTTCGGAAACTGATGAAAAAGATCATTTACCTTTCTGCATGTATCGCGGTTATTCTTGCCGCGGCGTCTTGCGAGAAAGAATCCGTCGAAGCGGAAACTCCTTCGGACGGTCCCGTCATGGTTCCTGTAAACCTGGAGGCCGGTTTTGCCGATACACGCGTCAACCTGGACGACATTTCTCCCCGTTGGACTGCAGGAGACCGGCTTGCGGTGTTTACCACCTCCGGCGAACTCTGTCCTGAATTCACTACGCAGGATAGCGGCAGTTCGGCAGTCTTCAGCGGCACAAAGCCTGACGGCAGCACTCTTGCGTTTGCCGTTTATCCCTATTCGGCCGGTAAGAGCGCTTCGTCCGGCAAATACACCCTCAGCCTTCCCTCGGAGCAGGACGGTACGATTTCGAGCGCTGTGATGGCCGCGTCGGCAGGGACCGAAGGCCAGGCTCTGTCGTTCCGTAACATTTGCTGCGTAATCAAACTCAACGTACCTGCGTCGCTTGGCGTGCGCAAGGTGGAGATAGTCGGAGAAGGCGCCGTCAGCGGAGAGTTCACGGTGGATGCAAGCAGCTTCGCAGTCTCGGGCTTTGCGGGTTCCGCTCAGGCTTCAAAGTCGGTGAGCGTAACGTCCGGCAGCGCTCTGAGCGGTGACGTTTACCTGAACGTCATCCCTTCGTCGTCCAGCAAACTGCAGATGGTGGTTACCAACGCCTCGGGCAAGAGGGCCCTGGTATCCAAGACGCTCAGCTCCGCACTGTCTGCAGGTCATATCAAGGACCTCGGCAGCGTGCCTGCAAGCCTGAAGTTCAGCGACGTAGCCGTACTCGGCCAGGATACTTCCAAACAGGAGTTCGCAGCCGCCGGGCAGCCTGAAAAGCCGCAGATTACAAACGGTGACTTCGAGACATGGAGCGTTGACGGGGCGAATCTGCCCTACAACTGGAATTCCTTCCAGACGGCCGGCGGCAGCCTCGCTTCGAGCGGATATGATGACAAGAACCGCCAGGTGCGCAGAGAAACCGACAAGCGTCCCGGCTCGCAAGGGGCATACTCGTGCCTGATATGGTCCCGGCGCATCTACATCAGTATTTTCGGGATGGTGCTGGCAGACGTCGTGGCTCAGGGAAACCTTACCACGGGCCAGGTCATTGCCGGAAACATGAGTGCGGATGGGACAGGCAACTACAACATGACAAACCGCGGAAAGACCGACAATAATACCGGCAATCCACTGTATTCATCCTTCTCGGGACGTCCCGATTCCCTTGCCGTGTGGGTCAAGTTCATTCCCTACGGGACCGATTCTTCGCATCCTTACGCCAAGGTTGAGGCCTTCCTGCACGATGACAGCAATTATCAGAGAGGATACAATTCCTCCGACTGCACCGGCGGAACCGTTATCGCAGAAGCGTCCGAGCAGCAGCTTTCCCAGACCGGAGGCGCCTGGAAGAGACTTTCGCTGCCGTTCAAGTACAATGGCGGCTCCAATCCCAGCTACGCCCTTATCAATATAGCCACCAACTCATATCCCGGCGGCGGCAGCGCAGAGAAAGAATCTACCGACGTAACCAAGGCCGACAGGCTTTACGTTGACGATCTCGAGATGATTTACAACGCCTTCAATCTCAAGACCGGCAGCACAGGCTGGGGCTCGC
Source organism: Bacteroidales bacterium UBA4284 (assembly GCA_002395925.1). The sequence goes on along the minus strand of DGVM01000144.1, from coordinate 12,025 downwards.
TGTGCCTCAGGTACGATGCCCTCGTACCCGCCGGAGCTACCGCATACGTCGTAACCGGGCTCGCCTGCGGTTATGCCAGCCTGCGCGAGATTCCTGCCGGAAGCGTCATCCCTGCCGGCACCGGCGTGCTCGTAAAAGGGAATGCCAACACTGTCTATGCATTCAACGGCAGTTCCTCTGACGTGGCAGGCAAGGCACGCGCCGACGTCAGCGGCAACCTTCTCAAAGGAACGCTCCGTCAGATCTCCCGTCCTGCAGGTATATGCCGTGTCCTGTCGCCGGAAAGCACTTCCGAAACGGCTGCATTCGGCACATTCACCGGAAGCACGCTGGCCGCCAACACCGCCTATCTGGCGGAATAAAGGCTGCCGTGACGCTTAAATATAAGTTGCTTCTATTTGCAGACCGTCTGCGCCCACACAGCCGTGAGCGGTAGGAATAGGCCGAAGGCCGTAGTCTGCAACTAGAAGCAAATCATTATTGATACTTACTAACTAAAGTATCTTCTGGTAGGCGAGCCGCTCGTCGCCCGATTCGAGGTAGATTATGCCGCAGTAGCGGAAACCGTGCTTGAGTATATTGTGCTGCATGATACGGTTGTCGCGATGCGTGTCGATACGGATGTTGGGGCAGACGCCGAAGACGTAATCCATGATGGCATCGAATATCCCGTGTACCTCGGGCAGGCTGGCGATTCGGTGGAGCACGTAATAAGGCATGCCTGGCTCAAGCCAGGCGCCTCCGTCTATGCGGGAGTAAGTGGGCTCCGGTGAAGGGATGAAAGCAAAGTATCCCGCAATCACTGAGCCTTCTGCGACCACGTATCCGTGACCGCCGGCTATGTCGGCAAGTATGGCTTCACGGGACGGATATCCGTTTACCCATTGGCCCATGTTGCCGTCGGCGCGCATAATCCCCTTGGCGGCATCTATTACGGGCATAATCTGCCCGATGTCGGAAGGAAGTGCGGGGCGTATCTGCTTGCTGCTCATGCGGCAAGTGTATGGGCCGGGCTATTTCTCGAAGACGAAACGTACGTCGACCGGAATGTTCTCCAGACCGAGTTTGAGAATGTCGTCGGAATAGTCGGGCAGGCGCTTGGAGTAATGCTCCTCGAAGGCAGCTGCGAAAACGCGGTCGCCTTCGGCCTGGGTCTTGAGGACGATGGAGGACAGCTCGCCGAGAGCGGATTCCATTTTGTCGAAATCGAGGGCGTAGGTGCCGGCATCGTTGCGGATGATGGCTCCCTTTTCGCGCAGATAGTTGTAGATGACGATGTTGGCACGGCCGAGGGCGGATGCCTCTCCGAAGCGTTCGGAACGCATTATGGATGCCACGAAGGTGGTGAGGGCGTCCTGCTTGTTGAAGAGGGCGGGAAGCTCCTGATGGTTCTGCAGCTGGCATACCAGGAATGTGCCCACGACGTTGGCCTTTATGGTCTCGAAGGTCTGTGCATATTCTCCCAGAGCCTCGTCCACGCTGCCCTTGCCGCTGATCGTCTGCTTGACGCCGAGCCCGTGGGATACCTCGCGGAACACGGTGTTCCAGAGGAATGCCTCTGCAGAGAGGTGTGCGCGGTAGGCGGGTTCGAGCAGTATGTCTCCGGTGGGACCTACGATGCTGCTGAACTTGGCGCGGATGATGTTGTCGAGAACGATGGTGCGGGAGCCCTTGTCGGTCTGGACTGCGGGGTCGGAGGGACGGTTGATGGCGATGACCTTGATACCGGCGTTGGCCTTGCCGGCATAGTACAGGGCGTCGCAGGAGAAGATGTTGGAACCAAGTCCGGGCTCGAAGGTCTTGTACTTCTCTTCGCAGGGAAGGGCTTTCTGGAAGTCGGGAATGTGGTTGACGAGAATCTTTGTGAAGAGCTCGGTCTTGGCGGTGTTCTTGAGGAGCACGAATGCCTCGTAGGAACGCTTGATGCCAAGCAGCTGGTCGTCAACGGTGGTGGCGGGACCTATGACCAGGTCCATCTTGCTGTCGTCCATTTCGAGCCAGTCGATGCCGCTCTGGTAGAAGTCGTCGGCAAGGAGCGCCTTCGCCTCGGAACGGAGGTATTTTGCGACGCTGGGCTTGATGGTGATGTCTGCGGCGGCGTTCAGGTAATTGGCTATCCTTTCGAGCTCTGCGGAATAAGCGTCATGATACCAGATGGTACGGAGGCTTCCGTCTGCGGAACGCTTGACGAGGGTGTAGGGGCTGTTTTTGTCGGGGTTGTCCCAGGCCTGGAACTCCTCGATGGTCATGTCGGCGGGATAGAAGCCCGAACCGGGAAGATGGTCGGCAAAACCGTTTACGAATGATTTGCCGTTCAGACGGTCCCAGGGGCCGTAGTTTATCGCAACGAACTCCTTCTGGAGCGGGTCGCTGACGGTGTCCAGGACGGCCTTGTCGCCGAAATACTGCTTCCAGTAGATTTCGTCTATGGCGTCGGCGGCATAGCGGTACAGGTTGAGCACCTCTTTGCCGTTGTCGGTGATGCCGCGGAGGTCGGGGGCCTTGATGGTTATTACTGCGTAGTCGCGCAGACGGCGTTCGAAGCCGGAGTGATGAGTCTCTTTGCATCCCGTGAACAGGGCTGCTGCAGCAAGTGCAATTACGAGAATCTTTTTCATTGTATGGTCAGTCTAAATATAAATCATGATGAGTACCTGTGCCGCCACGACCCTAAGGAACATGGTAAGGGGATAAACGGTGGCGTAGTTGACGGCAATGCGTCCGCCTCCGTACATCTGCTCGGAGAATGCGAGGAGGGCGGGGTCGGTAGTGCCTCCGGACAGCAGTCCGCAGATGCGGAAGAAGTCCATTTTGAGGACCAGTTTGGCAATCAGTGCGACGATGAGCATAGGCACGATCGTTATGATGACGCCGTAAAGTATCCATATCCATCCTCCGCCGACCAGGCTGCTTACGAAATTCTCGCCTGCGCCAAGTCCGACGGCAGCCATGAACATGGAGATGCCGATTTCGCGTATCATCAGGTTGGCGCTGAGTTCGGTGTAGGTGGTGATGCGGAACTTGGGACCGAAGTGCCCGAGGAGTATGGCGACTATGAGGGATCCGCCTGCCAGACCCAGTTTGAGGGGCTGAGGGATATGCGGGAAGCGGATGGGAATCATGCCTACGAGCACACCCAGTGCGATGCCGAAGAAAATGGGCACGAGATTGGGTTTGCTGAGGGTCTCGGGCTGGTTGCCGACAAGATTTGCAAGCTTTGCGATGCCTTCGTCTGTGCCGACCACCTTGATGCTGTCGCCGACCTGCAGGATTAGGTCGGGATCGGCCTGGATTTCGATTCCGGAGCGCAGGGCCCTGGTGACGTTGACTCCGTACTTGTGGCGTATGTCGAGCCCGCGGAGAGTCTTGCCGGTGATGCCGGACTTGGTGACTGAAAGCCAGCGAACGACGAGGTTGCTGCCGGGCTTGCGCCATTTCTTGAGGTCGATGGGGCACTCCTCGCCGAAGACCATTTTGGCCTTCTCGCGGTGTGCTGCGTCGGACACTATGAGGATTTCGTCACCTTCCTGGAAGACCCACTGTGGATCGGGGATGGAGATCTCGCCGTCGCGCATGACGCGTGAGATGACGAAGTGGTCTCCCAGTCCGTCGGCTGCGACTTCTGCGAGCTTGCGGCCGTATATTGCGGGATTCTCCACCTTGCAGGCGATGCGGCAGACGTTCTGGTCCTCATGACCGTTCAGCTCTGCCTTTGCGCTTTCATTCTTGATATCGACACGGAAGGATTTCTGGAGGATGATGACAAGGAATATGGCGCCGAGTACGCCCAGGGGGTATGCGACGGCGTAGGCCGATGCAAGCTGGGACGATGCGGCGGAAGCTGCGTCGAGGCTGCCTCCCTTGGCCAGGACTGCGCCCGAGAGGGTCTCTTGCGCAGCACCGAGGCCGGGGGTGTTCGTTACGGCCGCCGACATGACGCCGGTAAGGGTGGAAAGGTCTTCTCCGGTGACTGCGTGGATGACGAGCGTGGTCGCTACCGCCAGCAGCACCAGCAGAAGGGCCATGAGGTTCATGGACAGTCCGCCTTTCTGGAAGGAACGGAAGAATCCCGGTCCTACCTGCAGGCCGATTGCGAATACGAACAGGATAAGTCCGAAATCTTTTATGAAGGACAGCATGATGGGGTCGATCCTGAGTCCGAAATGGCTGAGGATGATACCCACGAACAGTATCCAGGTAGTGCCTATGGAAATGCCTTTTACTTTGAAACGGCTGAGATACAGGCCGCTCGCGATTACGAAGGCCAGAATGAGTATGGCACCTGCAGTGCCTTTTGTGAGTGTTTGCAACATAGCGGACGCAAAGTTACAAAAGTTAAGCGACTTCTTGGCCGGAAAAGATAATTTTTTGTATATTGGCGAAAAACCGAACCGATATGAGTGAAAAGAAATCTTTTTTCCATTGGCTTAGCGACATTACCAATATCCACCACCGGGCTGCGTTTTCGGATGTTGCAAAGCACACTGCGCCAAAACAGAGCGCCTTCCTGCGCCTGGCGGCGACCCGCTATTCCTGCAGGTCTTTTTCTTCCAGGCCCGTATCAGAGGAAGAGATTGCCTCGCTTCTCGAGGCCGCGCGTCTTGCCCCTTCTGCTGTCAACAAACAACCCGTTCACCTCTGGGTGTTCCAGACTCCAGAGGCCCTTGCAAAACTCAAGGACGTAACACGTTACACCTTCGACGCACCTGTGGTCATATTGGTCGGATGCGACCCTTCCCAGGCCTGGGTACGCAGCTGTGATGGCAAAAACGGAGCGGAGATTGATGCCGCAATCGCCGGGACGCATATCATGATGGAGGCAGCTTCGCTCGGACTCGGCACCACCTGGGTCGGCTCGTTCGATCCTGCAAAACTGCTGGAACTGTTTCCCTGTACGGAAGGATGGACACCCGTAGCTATGTTCCCCGTCGGTCATCCCGCCGGGCAGGCTTCGGAGCGCCACGCGGTGCGTAAGTCGCTCGACGAACTGGTAACAGAGTTGTAGCTTACTTGACAGTCCGGGTCAGGCGGCAGACACCGGCGTAGTCAACGGAGCCTTGTGCTTCCAGATAGTCGATTATCATCTGGGAGGTCAGGTAATTCATGGCGTGGCCCTGGTCCTTGCGCTCCGATACGCTTATGGCGGCGGCATAGCTGTTGGTGACGACCTTGTAGGTCTTTTTCCTGAGGTCGAACTTGCTGCCGTCGGGATTGGTAATCTTGATGTCTTTGAGCTTCTCGGGGGCTTTTTTGCTGTAAATAAGCTCACAGTTGATGCCGGATACCTTGGGGAAGCCGTAGCCGTCGGCGTTGCCGCAGGCAATGAGCATCTGCTTGAGTTCCTCGCCGGAAAGCTCCAGCATTACGGCATCGTTGCCGAAGGGGTCGAGGCGCAGGACATCCGAGACGGTAAAGGGCCCCGCGGCGTGCTCGCCGTAGCGTATGCCGCCTGCGTTTACGAATCCCACATCGGCTTTGCCGCAGTAGCGGAAAGCGTCCGCCATGAGGCAGCCGAGCTCTTCGTAAGAAGCCAGGGGGGTGCGAAGCTCGCAGATGGTGCGCTGGAATTCGGGGTTGGCACTGAAGAACTTGAGCAGCTGTGCCGTGGCGACGTTTTCCTTGGGGAAGGAAGCTACATCTATGTTCTCGGCTTTCTTTTCCACCACCTTGCCGTTCTCGAGTACGAGAGTGATGTGGGTTACGCGCTCCAGCCGGTTGACGTTCTGGGTAATCAGCAGGCCGTTGTGCATCTCGCCGCCGTCAAGTTGTGTGTGCGAGTGACCGCCTACGATAAGGTCTGCCCAGGGTACGTGCCTTGAGAGCTCCACGTCGTCCTCATAGCCGATGTGCGTAAGCAGGAGCACGACGTTGCATTTGTCGCGCAGCCAGCTGTATTGCTGGAGGGTCTGCAGGACCGGCTTGAACTCGATTCCCTTGCAGTTGTCGGGGTGCGAATCGGGTATCCCGGAGGGACCTACCTGTACCGCACCTATGACTGCGACGCTGGTGCCGTTGACGTCGAATATCTCGTATGGACGGAGCTGCATGCCCCATTTGGGGTCGGGAATCACGTTGGCGCAGATGTGCGGGAAGTTGGCCAGCGCAGTGAGCTTTGCAAGGCCTGCCGCACCGGAATCGAATTCGTGGTTGCCCAGGGTGGTGGCGTCGAATCCTATCTGGTTCATCAGTGCGATCATGGGGTAGGCCGGAACCTCGTACATGTCGTTGAGTGGCTCTCCGGTGCGGTTGTCGCCGGCGGAGAGTACCAGCAGGCCAGGATATTCGGCCCTCAGGCTGTCAACGATAGCGGAAAGCTTGGGGAAGTTCTCTATCTTGGCATGCATGTCGTTGCCGGAGAGGATGTGGACCTCGGACCTTTGGGCAAAGGCGGCGACACCGGACAATACCGCAAGTACGGTTGCGACGAGTTTTCTCATAATCCTTTGATTTTTATCGTCTGACCGTCAGAGAGGGGAGCGTCGGCTCCTATCGCATGGCCCCAGGCATCTTCCGCCTGAAAGTCCTGGGCAAGTTTGAGATCCATTTTGCGCAGAACCAGATAGCGCAGCACAGCGTCGCGTACGCGGGCTCCTTCAAAGATTTCCACGGTCCGCCGGTTTACCTTGACTTTCATATTCTAAAACGTTGGTTTCTGCAAATATATGAAAAATCCGTATTACTCGGCCTGATACTTCAGTCCCATGTTGTAAAGGATGAAGGAATAGATATCGGCTTGCTCTTCGAGTACTTTGGCCAGAGGCTTGCCGCCGCCGTGACCCGCCTTGGTGTCGATGCGGATGAGAGCCTGGCGAGGGCCTGCGTTGCACTCCTGGAGAGTGGCTGCGAACTTGAATGAATGTGCGGGAACCACGCGGTCGTCGTGATCGGCGGTGGTGACAAGTGTCGCAGGGTAGGAGACCCCAGGCTTGATGTTATGCAGAGGGGAGTAGCTGCGGAGATACTCGAACATTTCGGGGGAATCTTCGCTGGTGCCGTAATCGGGGGCCCAGTTCCAGCCGATGGTGAATTTATGGTACCTCAGCATGTCCATGACTCCGACCTGCGGAATCGCGACTGCATACAGCTCTGGACGCTGGGTCATGCATGCGCCGACCAGCAGGCCTCCGTTGGAACCACCCACGATGGCAAGCCGTTCGCTGCTTGTCCATCCTTGGCTGATAAGCCACTCGGCAGCTGCGATGAAGTCGTCGAAAACGTTCTGTTTCTGCATCTTGGTGCCGGCCATGTGCCACTGTTCGCCATATTCGCTGCCGCCTCGCAGATTGACCTGGGCGTAGATGCCGCCGTTCTCGAGCCAGGGTATGCGGTTGGACGAGAAGGAAGGAGGCAGGGAGATGTTGAATCCGCCGTAACCGTAGAGGTACACGGGATTGCTCCCGTCGGGCTCCAGGCCTTTGCGGAAGGTCAGGAACATGGGGATGCGGGTGCCGTCCTTGGAAGTGAAGAATACCTGGCGGCTTTCGAATGCCGAAGGGTCGAATGCGGTGGACGGCTGACGGTACAGTTCGCTCTTGAGACTCTGGGAATCAAAGGAATAGATTGTTCCGGGAGTCGTGAAGGAAGAGTAGGAGTAGTAGCACCAGGGCTCGCCTTTGCGGCAGTTGAATGCAGCGCTGCCCACGCCGGGGAGCTCAATCTCCTGCCGTCCGGAACCGTCGGCATTGCAAACATATGCATGGGTGGAGGCATCCTTGGAGTAGGTCAGGATCATCTTGTCGGCAACGAAGCTTACGTCTTCGAGTACGCTGGGCTCCTCGGGGATGACCTCTTTCCAATTTGCCTGCTGCGGCTTGGCCAGGTCTGCAACCATCAGACGGTTCATCGGAGCGCCGAAGTTGGTGAAGATGTATATCCGGCTTCCGTCGGTCTCGACGGGGTAGCTGTTGGACTTCATGTCGGGAGTCATCTGCACGAAGTCGCCGTCCTTCACGAGGTCCTTGACGTAGAGGTTGTTGCCGGTGTCGGCCCCGTCTTCGGTAAGGAAGGCCATCGTCTGTTCCTCGTTGATGCTGAGGGTGTAGAAACGCAGTGGCTCGTCGGGATTGGAGAAGAAGAGGGTATCTTCCGACTGGGGGGTGCCTATCTTGTGATAGTATATCTTGTGCACCTCGTTCTTACCGGAGAATTCGGAACCGCTGGGGGCGTCGTAGGCACTGTAATAGAAGCCGTCGCCGCGCCATGCAGCTCCGGAGAACTTGGCCCAAAGGATGTGGTCGTCGAGCAGCTTTCCGCTTTGGAGGTCAAGTACATAGAACTCCTGCCAGTCGCTTCCGCTGCGCGAAATGCTGTAGGCCATATAGTGGCAGTCGTGACTGAAGTAAACACCCTTGAGGGCGACGGTTCCGTCTTCGCTGAGGGTGTTTGGATCCAGCAGGACACGAGGCTCGCTGTCATCGGGAGAATCCATTTCGTAGAGGACGCTCTGGTTCTGAAGCCCGTCGTTCTTGTAGAAGTACCACTTGCCGTTCTTGCGCAGGGTCGGAGTGCCGACCTTCTCGTAATTGGCTACCTCGGTGAGCCTGGACAGGAGCTTCCCGCGGAAAGGAATCTTGCGTAGATAGTTGTATGTGACTTTGTTCTCCGCTTCGACCCATGCCGCGGTCTCTTCGGACCTGTCGTCCTCGAGCCAACGGTAGGGGTCGGGTACGTCGGTGCCGAAATACGAATCCACAGTTCCGTCCTTGCGGGTCTGGGGAAGCTGCGGAGCGCATGACGCAGCTGCTGTTATTGCTGCCATTGCTGCAACGAAGATATGTCTTTTCATCGTCCGAACCACTCGAGGCTCTTGCGGCAGAGGGCGGAAACCGATGCCCAGTCGCCGCTGGCTATTACTTCTTTTGGGAAGAGCTTGGAGCCCATGCCTACCGCCGTAACGCCGCTTGCAGCCCATGCCTTGAGGTTCTCTTCGGTGGGCTCAACGGCTCCGGTGCACATGATCATGGACCAGGGCAGGGGACCCAGGATGTTCTTGACGAAGGAAGGACCGCCAACGTTTCCTGCGGGGAAAACTTTGACGAGGTCGCAGCCAAGCTCCTGTGCGTGAACGATTTCCGTTACGGTACCGCAGCCGGGCGAATAGGGTATTCCGCGGCGGTTGGCCAGCTTGACGACTTCTTCGCACATGCAGGGGGATACCAGGAAGTCGGCGCCCATCTGGATGTATAGCGATGCCGTTCCGGCGTCCAGGATGGTTCCTGCGCCCAGGGCCATTTCGGGGCATTCGACGCGCACGAAAGCCATCAGCTGCTCGAAGACCTTGTGGGCTCCGTCGCCGCGGTTGGTGAATTCGAAGGCGCGGATGCCGCCGTCGTAGCATGCTTTGACCACCTTCTTGGTGAGTTCGATGTCGGAATTGTAGAAAACCGGCACTATGCCGGTCTTGCGGATGATACTTATGGTATCGATTTTATTGAATTTGGACATGGATTTAGCTGTTATCGTGAAACCCTTCCGCTGCCGCCGCCGTTTATGAGGCCTTCGACCTCTGCGACGCTTACCCGGTTGTAGTCTCCAATTATGGTGTGCTTGAGAGCGGAGGCCGCCGCAGCGAACTCGATGGCCTGCTGGTCTGTGTCGTATGCCAGAAGACCGTAGAGCAGACCGCCCATGAAGGAGTCGCCGCCGCCTACGCGATCGACTATGTGGGTGATGTCGTAACGCCTTGACTGCCAAAGGGTAGTGCCGTCAAAGAGGACGCCGCCCCAGGTGTTGTGGTTGGCGTTGATGGATCCGCGGAGCGTGATGGCCACCTTCTTGCAGCGGGGGAAGCGCGCCATAAGCTGACGGCATACGCTCTCGAAGCGGGACTGGTCGATTTCGCCGCCCGTCTTCTCTGCATCGAAGCCTTCGGGCTTGATGCCGAATTCCTTTTCTGCGTCTTCCTCGTTGCCAAGGATGAGGTCGCATCCCTCTACCAGGGCAGGCATGACCTCGGATGCGCTCTTGCCGTACTTCCAGAGTTTCTTTCGGTAGTTGAGGTCGCAGCTGACCTTGACTCCCAGCTCGTTAGCGACCTTGATAGCCTCGAGGCATGCATCTGCGGCACCCTGCGAGAGAGCCGGGGTGATGCCCGTCCAATGGAACCAGTCGGCGCCCTGGAGCACCTTCCTCCAGTCCACCATTCCGGGTTTGATATCGGATATGGACGAATGGGCACGGTCGTAAATAACCTTGCTGCCGCGTGCTACGGCGCCGGTTTCGAGATAATAGATGCCGACCCTTTCGCCTCCGTACACGATCGAAGAGGTGTTGACGCCGAGGCCGCGGAGCTCCGAGATGCACATCTGCGCAATGTCGTTGTCGGGGAGACGGGTCACGAAATGGGCGTCGATGCCGTAATTGGCAAGGGATACGGCCACATTGGCCTCACCTCCGCCGAAGGTGGCGTCGAACTGGCGGGCCTGTGCGAAACGCAGGTAGCCCGGTGTGGAAAGGCGAAGCATCACTTCGCCGAAGCTTACTACTTTAGCCATGATATAAACGATTGGATGATTGACGTATTTTGAGGTCCATCGGGATGACGGTGGTGTCGGAGCGGCCCTCCAGGAATGCCAGTGCGGCCTGCTTGCCCATTTCGTTCGGATGCTGGTCGAGAGACGTGAGCGAAGGGGTCATGAGCGAAGCGAAGAACTCGTTGGCTGTGCCCACGAGGCCGAACTGCCCGGGGGAGTCGATGCCCCTTTCGCGCAGCGCGTCCATGGCTCCCAGGGCGGAGAAATCGCCGGAGCTGTACAGGGCGTCGCACCCCGCTTCGATGGCGCGCAGGCAGGCGTCGTGCCCGGTCTCCCGGACTATGGAATCAGGGAAGACTATGCTTTCGTCGAAGGGCAGACCATTGTCTTCCAGCGCTTTGCGGTACCCGAGGAACCTGTCTTTAAAAACTCCTGAAGTCATGACTCCGGCCAGCGTGCCGATGCGCTTGTAACCGTTGCGGATGAGGTGGACGGTGGCCTCGTACGAGCCTTCGAAGTTGGCGCCGACCACCTTTGCTCCCGGCAGCTCGTCGAATACGCGGTCGAACTGCACCAGCGGGATGTCGCCCAGGGCCGGAATGATATGGCTGCCGTCGGGGGACCCTATGGCGTGTGACATGAGGACGCCGGCCACCCGGTGGCGGCTGAGGGCGCGGAGGACCCTGCGCTCCGTTTCCATCTCTTCGTGCGTCTGGCAGATGATGGTGCGGTAACCGGCGCGCCCGAGTATGGATTCGGCGCCGCTGATGACGTTTGAGAAGAACTCACGGTTGATGCGGGGGATGACTATCCCTACGACGTCCGACTTGCCGCGGCGGAGGTTGGATGCGACGATGTTGCGTTCGTAGCCCATGCGTTCGGCCGCCTGCTGTACCTCGCGGCGTCTTTCTTCGCTTACCCTGGGATTGCCGGCAAGGGCGCGGGAAACGGTGGAAGGGGTGACGCCGAGGGCCTCGGCTATGTCGGTAATGGTTACCATAGGCGGACACAAAGATATAAAAATTTGCTTAATCGTGCAATCGTTTGTATATTTGTAAAAAAAGAATCGGTATATGATGACACAGCTTTTTTCTCTCAAAGGCCGCAACGCCTGGGTCACAGGTGCTGCCTACGGAATCGGATTCGCCATTGCCAAGGCATTCGTTCAGGCGGGAATCGACAATCTTATCTTCAACACCTCCAACGAGGCCTCCATGCAAAAGGGGCTCGACGCCTACCATGAGGCCGGTATCCGCAACGTACATGGCTATGTGTGCGACGTTACTGACGAAACGGCCGTTAAAGCCCTTGTGGAGCGCATTCACGCCGAAGTAGGCCCTATCCACATACTGGTCAACAACGCCGGCATCATCANNCCTCCAACGAGGCCTCCATGCAAAAAGGACTTGAAGCCTACCGCGAGGCCGGAATCACCAATGTCCGCGGCTACGTCTGCGACGTAACCGACGAGAATGCTGTAAAGGCGCTCGTTGAGCGCATCCATGCCGAAGTCGGTCCCATACATATACTGGTAAACAACGCCGGCATCATCA
>DGVM01000099.1:2058-2501 GCA_002395925.1 Bacteroidales bacterium UBA4284 | reverse complement strand
TCCCAGTTGGTAAGCCCTCCGACATAGTACTTTCCATCCTTTTCGCGCATGGTCACGACGTACTCCCCTATCTTTGCGGAAAGGATCTCGGTACGGTCGAAGACGGTCGGGATGGAAGCTATCCAGCGGGTGGTCTCATCTTCTTTCAGATAGTCCGAAGGAGAGTCGCAGAGCATGGCGAAAGGCTCGTCGAACACTACATAGCAAGCGAGCTGATGGGCCCTGGTCCCCTGGCTCATGGGCCTTTCGTTGACTGTGCGGTACTCCTTTTTAGACGCATTGCGCAGGGCCCCCGGCGTGTAATCCATCGCACCGGCAGCCTGACGGATGAACGGGAGAATCACATCGTTGCGTGGCATGTCGAAGTCGGAACCCGCCCACTTCAGGTTTTCGAGGCCGGCAACCCCTTCGAAATTAAGCACATTGGGCCATGTCCTGTTGAG
>DGVM01000099.1:0-1945 GCA_002395925.1 Bacteroidales bacterium UBA4284 | reverse complement strand
GCCTCTTCCGCATACATGTTGATGCGGCTTACCATGGCAGCTTCCTGAGAGTCGAAGAAGTCGATCTTGAAACCGGCCACGCCCATTTTGGAATAATGCTCGAAAGCCTTGGCAGGCCTGAGCCCCAGCACACCCTTCGATACCCAGAGAATCACCTTGACCCCCTTCTCCGCGGCATGATCGCAGATTTTCCTGATGTCAAGCCCGTCGATGGGGTTGAAGATATTCTTGTTCCTGTACCAGCCGTCGTCTATCAGTATGTACTCTATGCCGTATTTCGCGGCGAAGTCTATGTCGTAGAGGTAGGTCTCGGTATTGATTCCGGCCTTGAAATCGACTCCGTGGCGGCGTATGGCATTCCACCAGTCCCAGGTAGACTTGCCCGGCTTGATCCAGGAGATGTCGTCGAGTTTGCACGGCGTCGCAAGCTGGTAGACCATGTTGTTCACGGCAAGGCCCTTTTCATCTTCGGCGTATGCCACTATGCGCCAGGGGTATGTGCGTGTGCCTTCGACGACGTTCAGATAGTCGAGATACTTTCCGTCCTGCACCTGCGTGTTGTTCGGGTACGGAGGGAATTCCGCCTCGAAGCCCTTGTCCGTCGTGCGGAGGAACATCCCCGGATAGGCCCACAGGTCGGATTCGGTAAGGAGAAGGCGTCCGGCATCGCCAAGGTCGACGTATACGGGCATGAAGGCCAGCCTTCCGTCCGCCTTGGATGCGTCTCCGGCATTCACCTCATCGTAGAGGCTCTCGAAAGAAGTGCGGTATCTGTCATTTTTGGATATGCGGGCATAAGGTACCAGCATTCCGTATGGCTTGCAGAAATTGAACTCCGCCTTTTCGCCCAGGACCTTCCGCTCCCCCTGCATGGAGGTGGCGAAACGGTAGGCCACTCCGTCGTCGTAGGCCCTGAGTTCAAGGGACCATCCTCCTTTCATCTTGAGAGTCAGAGCATTGTATTTTGTATCGAACTCTGCCTGACGGTAGAAAGGAGCCACTATGTGTTCGCTCCTGCTCTGCCTGGTCTGCTTCAGCACCTTGGCATCCTGCCCGAGGGTGAGCCCCTCGAATTCGAGGGCCAGGTCGTTGTCATCCAGAACTTTTTCGCCTCCTACTTCCAGCGACCAAGTGCAACGGTCTCCTACGGAAACGCCAAGAGCGAGTCTGCCGGAAGGGCTTGAAACCTTGTAAACTTTTGCCTGAAGTGGCATTGCCACCATAAGAATGGCAAGAATCAGAATGTGGTTAGTCTTGATCATAAGTGTACAAATATAGCAAAAGAGTGCTATTTTTGCAATATGACAAAGACAGCGACAAAGGTGGAAATCCTGAAATTTCCCATAAAGATAAGCAAAGACGACAAAGTGACCGTGCTGGGCAGTTGTTTCGCCACCGAGATGGGAGCGCGAATGGCTGCAGCCGGATTCAAGGTCTGCACGAACCCCTTCGGAACCGTCTACAACCCGGTTTCAGTGGCGAACTCCATCGCCCGCCTGGACCACTGCGTCCCGTTCCGCAGGGAAGAGTGCGTGGAGATGGGTGCCGGAGCCGGGAAGATATGCTCTTGGTGGCACCACACTTCTTTCGCCCGCCCCACGGCGGAGGAATTCCTCGTCGGTGCGAACGCCGCGCTGCAGAAGGCCTCCGCATGGTGGAAGGAGAGCGGCAAGGTGATAATCACTTTCGGCACGGCAATGGTTTGGAAACTTGTCGCGAACGGCGAAGTGGTTTCGAACTGCCTGAAACGGCCTTCTCGCGAATTCTCGCACGAGATGCTGTCGGTGGATCAGGTTGCGGCCGTCCTGAGCCGCATGATCTCCGCTCATCCCGACAAGGAATTCATCTTCACGGTGAGCCCCATCCGCCACATGGGAGAAGGCGCGCATCTGAATACCCTGAGCAAGTCGACGCTCCAGCTCGGCCTGCAGGCTGCGCTGGAATC
>DGVM01000148.1 GCA_002395925.1 Bacteroidales bacterium UBA4284 | reverse complement strand
ACTGACGCTCGAGCACACCGTACATATACTTGACCTTCTGCTTCTCCTTCAGCTGGGTACCGTACTCCTTCTGCTTCTTGCGCTTGGAGGCGAGACCGTGCTGTCCCGGAGGGAAATTACGCTTTTCGTAATATTTGTCGGAGCCGAAAATGGGCTCACCGAACTTACGGGCTATCTTGGTGCTGGGACCTGTATATCTTGCCATAGTAATTCTGCTTTAAAAATTAAACTTTACGACGGCCTTTCGGTCTGCATCCGTTGTGGGGCATCGGGGTGACGTCGACGATCTCGGTCACGATGATACCTGCGTTGTTGATGGTGCGGACGGCGGATTCACGACCCGAGCCCGGACCCTTGACGAAGCACTTGACCCTGCGGAGGCCTGCATCGTATGCTGTCTTGGCAGCATCCTCGGCCGCCATCTGGGCAGCGTAGGGAGTGTTCTTCTTTGAACCCCTGAAACCGCACTTGCCGGCAGAGCCCCAGCTGATGACCTGGCCCTGGGCATTGGTAAGGGAAACGATCACGTTGTTGAAGGTTGATGAAATATGGGCCTCGCCATAAGCTTCAACCTTGACAACTCTCTTGGATGTTGTAGTTTTCTTTGCCATAATTCATCTGATTACTTGGTCGCCTTCTTCTTGTTGGCAACGGTCTTCTTCTTACCCTTCCTTGTACGGGCGTTGTTCTTGGTGCTCTGTCCGCGGACAGGGAGACCTGCACGGTGACGGATGCCACGGTAGCAACCAATGTCCATAAGACGCTTGATGTCCATCTGGACAGAGGAGCGGAGCTCGCCTTCGATCTTGTACTCTTCATTGATTTCGGTACGGATCTTGGCAATCTGTTCGTCGTTCCAGTCACCCACTTTGATGGTTCTATCGATACCGCACTTGTCAAGAATCCTCCTGGCGGAGCTGCGGCCGATACCGAAGATATAGGTCAGACCTATTTCTCCTTGCTTGTTGTTAGGTAAATCAACACCGGCTATACGTGCCATAATTATACTTTACTTAATTTGTTACTGATTATTATCCCTGACGCATCTTGAACTTGGGGTTCTTCTTGCAGATCACGTACAGACGGCCCTTGCGGCGGACTATCTTGCAATCCTCGCTGCGCTTTTTAATGGATGTTTTGACTTTCATATCGTGGAAATTTTTATTTGTATCTGAAAGATATTCTGCCTTTGGTCAAATCATAAGGTGAAATTTCAACTCGTACCCTGTCGCCGAGAAGGATATGGATGAAGTTCATACGCATCTTGCCCGAAATGTTGCAGAGCAGGACGTGACCGTTCTCAAGTTCGACTTTGAACATCGCATTGGGAAGGGTCTCGATGACCTTTCCATCTTGTTCTATAGCTACCTGTTTCGACATTAAAAAAACACTTTAAAAATTGATCGTGGGATCTTTCTCGATAAAATCGAAGGTCGAGAGCTGCTCCGCACGGCCTTTCCGGACAACAACCGTAAGTTCGTAATGCGCGGACTTCTTATGGTCGGAGGTATGCACCGCCCAACCGTTGCGGTCGAGGTACACACTTTTCCCGCCCGCATTGATCATAGGTTCGATGCAAATCACCATTCCTTCCACGAGGTGCGTGCCTTTGCCGCGGCGCCCGTAATTGGGTATCCCGGGCTGCTCGTGCATTTCGCGTCCGAGCCCGTGGCCTTCAAGTTCACGTACCACAGAGAAGCCAAGCGCTTCCACATACGATTGTACCGCGTATCCGATGTCGCCGGTACGGTTGCCCGCCACAGCCGCCTCGATGCCTTTGTAGAGGGAGGCCTTTGTCGCGTCCAGGAGCCTGCGGGTCTGCTCGTCCACTTCCCCGACGGGGAAAGTGTAGGCGGAGTCGCCCTGGTAGCCCTTATACAACGTGCCGCAGTCCACGGACACCACGTCTCCCTCCTTGAGAGCGTAGTCGGACGGGAATCCGTGGACCACCACGTCGTTGACGGACATACAAAGTGCTGCGGGGAAGCCCTCATATCCGAGGAAGCTGGGGATGGCACCGTGGTCGCGGATGAATTCGTCGGCAATCTTGTTGAGCTCTTTAGTGGTCACACCGGGAGCTACGTGGCGGCCGACCTCTGCCAGCGTCTTGGAGACGATAATGGCATTCTCGCGCAGCAGTGCTATCTCTTCCTCAGTCTTGGGCTTAACCATTTTCCTTCGTATTTTTCAAAGATCTACAGTCCTGAACGCCCGCTCAGACGGCCGGTCTTCATAAGGCCGTCATAGTGGCGCATCAGCAAATAACTTTCAACCTGCTGGAGCGTATCGAGCACGACACCGACGAGAATCAACAGCGAGGTACCGCCGAAGAAGCTGCCGAAGGAGTTGTTGACGCCCAAAATGATAGCGATAGCAGGAAGAATGGAAATGATGCCGAGGAAGATGGATCCCGGGAGGGTCACTCTCGACATCACCGCATCCAGATACTCCATCGTTTTCTTGCCGGGCTTGACTCCCGGGATGAATCCGCCGTTGCGCTTCATATCTTCCGACATCATCTGAGGATTCACGGTGACGGCGGTGTAGAAATACGTAAAGATTACAACGAGGATGAAGAAAATGAAGTTATACCAGAATCCGGTATAGTTTCCGAGCGTAGCGGCAAGTCCTCTGGTCGAATCCCAGCGGGAGAAAATCAGAGGGAAAAGCATCAGAGCCTGGGCGAAGATGATAGGCATAACACCGGCAGCATTGATCTTCAAAGGGATGTACTGACGGACGCCGCCGTACTGGCGGTTGCCGACCACCCTCTTGGCATACTGCACAGGAACCCTGCGCACAGCCTGCACAAGCGCGATAGCCGCAATGATGACGAAGAACCAAATCACGAACTCCACGACGAGAAGCAGGGGGCCGCCGGCGTTGGCGCCGAGCTTGCTACCGACTTCGGCGACGACTGCGTAAGGCAGACGGGCCACGATACCGATCATAATGATGAGGGAGATACCGTTGCCGATACCGCGGTCGGTGATGCGCTCACCAAGCCACATAACGAACATAGAACCTGCCATCAGGATGATGGTGGAGACGAGATTGAAGATAAAGTTGCTCCAGCCGAGCTGCTGGACGGCCACGAAGGCCTGTCCGGGAATCTGGCCGTGGAGAGCTGCCATATAGGCGGGACCCTGAATGCAGATGATGACGATGGTGAGCCACCTGGTCATCTGATTCATCTTCTTACGACCGCTTTCGCCCTCCATCTGGAGTTTGCGGAAGTAAGGGACAAAAACACCCAGGAGCTGGATGACGATGGATGCGGAAATGTAAGGCATCACACCCAGCGCAAAGATCGAAGCATTGCCGAATGCGCCGCCGGAGAACATATTGAGGAGGCCGACGAGGCCTTCGCTCGTACTCTCCTGGAAGCGTGCAAGCATCGAAGGATCGATGCCGGGAAGCACTACGAAACACCCGAGACGATACACAAGTATCAGAAGGCAGGTGTAAACGATGCGCTTCCGCAGCTCTTCGATCTTGAAGATGTTTTTGATTGTCTCAATAAACTTCTTCATTGTCCTTATTCGGTTACGACTGCCTTACCACCGGCAGCCTCGATTTTTGAAACAGCGGTTTTGGAAAAAGCGTCTGCGGTGACGGTCACGGCAGCGGTGATTTCGCCGTTTCCGAGGACCTTCACAAGGTCGTTCTTACCGGCGAGACCGGCGGCCTTGATGTCTTCGACGCCGATTTCTTTCTGTCCGAGACGAGCGGCAAGAGCCTCGATGTCAGCGACATTGACAGCCTTGTACTCAACACGGGTGGGATTCTTGAAGCCGAACTTGGGGAGGCGCCTCTGGATAGGCATCTGACCGCCTTCAAAGCCGATCTTGTGCTCATATCCTGCACGGGCCTGTGCGCCCTTGGTACCGCGGGTGGCAGTGCCGCCCTTGCCGGAACCCTGACCGCGACCCAGTCGCTTGCTCGTTTTGGTTGCACCAACTGCGGGTGCGAGATTCTCAAGTTTCATAATCACGGTCCTCCTTAGTCAATAACTTCATACTTAACGAGGTGGGCGATCTTAGCGAGCTGTCCCATAGTGACAGGGTTCTGCTCCACCTCTACGGTCTGATGCATACGGCGGATGCCGAGGCACCTGAGGTTGTCCTTCTGGCGCTTGGTCTCACCGTTGCTGCTTATAATCTGTGTAATTCTGAGCTTTGCCATAATCGTGTCCTCCTAGCCGTTGAAAACCTTGTTCATAGGAATACCGCGGAGACCTGCGACGGTGTAGGCGTCCCTCATCTGGGTCAGGGCGTTCACGGTGGCCTTCACGAGGTTGTGAGGGTTGGACGAGCCCTTCGACTTAGCGAGGACGTTCTGGATACCGGCAGACTCGAAGACGGCACGCATAGCGCCACCGGCCTTTACACCGGTACCGG
>DGVM01000137.1:3126-14827 GCA_002395925.1 Bacteroidales bacterium UBA4284 | reverse complement strand
GGTCCAGATGTTTATCTGATAGCTGTTGCTGATGCCCTGCGCTGCCGCCCAACTGCCGCTGTACTTGGTGGTACCGGAGTAAGTATCAGCATACAGCGGATAGGCTATCCACATCGACGAATACCAGTCCTTGTCGTACAGATAGGTGTAGTTGCGGGCCTGGTTGCCGTCCCGGTAAGTCCCCGTCAGGAGCGAGCTCCCGGAGGTGGAGCGGGGCAGCTCAAGCCACCCCGTTCCGTAACCGGAGTCATCCTCTGTGGTGTCTCCACCCCCGAAGGTTCCGCCTTCGGATTCGCTTCATTTACCCGTAAAAACGGCTTTCGTAAACTCAATGAACTTGTTACTGGAACCAGAAACGGTTACGTTATAAATAAATTTATAATAGCAGTTGCTCCAATCCTTACCGTCAGGACGATTAACTGTTACAGTGCCATTGGCAGTAAAATCTGGCGTCAATGTCGAAACCGGGCTGGAGAAATCAGCATTCTTAGAAACAATTACGGTCATCGAGTTGACAGTAATAGAACTCGCAGCACCGTGAGTAATTTCTATTTTGCTGACGTTCTTATTTAAAGCTGTCTTGCTGTACAGAGCGCGGTCGGTATTGTTAAGAGACTTTCCTCCGATGCGCCAAGGGTTCATTTGTGAGTTACCAGTAAGATTCCATGTAATACCATCAACGGTTACGTCACAGTTCCCGATATAACTGCTATTTGTACCATTAGCCGGAGTTAACGTATAGACTACACCCTCAGCATCGCCTTGACTTTCTGAAAACTCTCCAACAATCGTCACTGGATAAGCAGGCATAGTGAAAGAATTGCTGCTCACAGTTACCTTGGTATTCTCATCTCCTGTTTTGTAAACCGTCCAAGCATCAAACTTAAAGCCAGTGCCTGCATCTGCGGTAAGTGTTACGGTCTCTCCTTCCTCGACTAAAGTTCCATTGCTAATTGAATTACCACCCACGGCAACTGCAATCGAGCACCCAGTTTCAGCTGGTTGAGCAAAAGATACGGCGCTTTTTGCTAGGGGAACAACCTCCTCTATAGTAAGATTCTTAATCTGCCAACGCCCGGGCTTTGTAGTCGTTGCAAGATATTTGAACCTCAACTGAATGATGTTGCCCACGTAGGAACTCAAATCAACCTCAGCATCAGCTGTTGAATTGCCGAGCGAAGAAGGATATGTAGGAATCTCAATAGCAGTCCACGTTCCATTCTTGACTCTTACTTCCAGACTTGCTTGTGTCTTTGCGGTTGCGACATCGGCGAAATAATTAATTCCATGAGTGAAGGTGGCTTTTGCTCCCTCAACTGATGTCAAATCAATCAGAGGAAAAACAGCATATGCTTCAACATTTGAAGTGCACTGATAGCCATTTGCCTGGATGCCATACTGAGAATCTTTCCAAATATCACTCAGTCCACCATCAGAAACAATATCAAATGTGAAGTCTGAATGGCTATTAATAAGGGTATTGGAGTAAGGGAGGGAAACAGGTGCACCAGCAATTGTATACTCTGCAGTGGCAATAGCTGAATTAGCCATACCTTCTTTCACTGCGATAGCTTTAATGGTCTTAGCGGCATCAATAGTTACAGTCGTTCCAGCTGTAGACGTAGTTGTAGGATCTGTTCCATCTGTAGTATAATAGATTGTTGCGCCTTCAGTTGCACAAGAAATTGTAACAGTCGTATTTTCTTCAACTGCACCGGCTGCAGGAGAGAAAGTCGGGATTTCAACCTGAGGAATATCAGATTCCACAGTGACCGAAGTAATAACTGCACGCTTTTTATCCGTGCCAATTGTCAGAGGAGACTTAGACGTTCCAGTACCTTCTGCGAATTTAAAAACATAATCAGTATAAGCAGAAGTTGATGAAAGCACCGTTTCTGCGGTTTTGGTTACGTCTCCGACTGTTACAGTAATCTTAGAGCCATCACTTTCGTTATAAGCTTTTGCGCTGACAGTCACCTTGAAGGCGCCGGCCAGATTCATAAGCTTTGTGGTGATACTACCTGGATTCGAGCTATTGCCAATACGAATTGCTCCAGACTCTTTTGCACCAAAGATGTATGCTCCTCCTGTGAATTCTCCGCTAGACTGAGTCGCTACATTGGTGGTATAATTAGTCTCGGTGATTGTCGAATGCCATGAAAAATCATTGCTCCAAGGAAGTGCCTGCACCGGAGTCGCATCAGCAATGGAAGCATCGCCGAGTTTAACATTGAAGGTATATACCTTCCCGGCCTCAAGCACAATATCATCAGGAAGGGTGAGGGTCCTGGAGATTTCATAATCTTCAGTGGTTGCCTCAACCTCAAGAGTGCCGCTTAATGTAGTAGGAACAACGATAAAATATGTTGCATTTGCTCCATCAATAAGATAGTGCGTAGAATTCGTATAGGAGGCGGTAACAGTTTTTGAAGCAGTGGATGAGATGGATGCTGTCCCGTTCTCATAATCAAAGAGGACATTGCCAACCAAATCAGAAGTTGATGTCAGGCTTACGCTTACAGGATGCTGATTTGCAAGTTTAGCCTGCTGTGCTGCTGCTTTACCACTAAAAACAAGCTTTATGATAGCTCCACAACGAGCAAACTGAAGATTCTCGATTGTAGTGTTGGTTGTAACTCCTACAGAAAAAACCTTCGAGACCATAATGTCTGCAGCTCCATCAAATGATGTGGCTGTAGGATGCTGCACGGTGGGGACTGTTACACGAGGGCCATGACCTTCAGAAATACTTCCAGTGTGAGGATAAACAGCATAATAATCACCAGCTTCAGTTACTTTGCCGGAGAAAGTCGCAATTAAGGCAGTTTCGCCATCGGCAATGCTGTTCTCTGCAAAAGAAACATTTGTTGATGTACCATTGGTTACACTAAGTGCATCTCCATCTTTCCAGTAAGGAGTTTCTCCATCGGAGCCAAGAGCGGTTTTCGTGACAGGGCTGTCCGCAACGATGGTTACATTGATGCCTTCATCTGAAGTGGTGTTTTGAGTGAGTTCCTTAGTGCAGGAAACAAGCGCCAAAGCAGCTGCTGCGATGATCGCTAAACTGACTGACATCTTTTTCATGGCTTATTCATCATCAAAGTCATAAACTCCGCCATTGGTAACTTTAGCACCAGCGGCTCCTTGTTCACCATAGCTACCTGCCAGCAGGTTACTCTCGAATCGTACCACGAGAGTTGTAGTGTTGGGTGTTTGATAAAACTCTTTTTTCATTGCGAAAAAATAAAATTATTGATTGTTAAACTATTAATAATTGTTTATCGTTTATTGCAGATGGTTGATTATCAGGCCGTTATCCCGTTCCCTCCGCCGCCTTTAGTTGGCCCATAAGGCCAAGGGCGATAAAACGCAGATGACTCTAACGGAACTGGCAGAAAAGTGGCTTTGCGAGAGCAGGGGGCTTATAGGCGGTCAGACTGAGGAGCTTTACAGGAAGTTTCTTGCTCAGTCTGTCATTCCTTATTTTGGGAATTCCGTAGGCGCTCTTTCGGCGCAGGGCATCGAGGCTTTTGAGGACAGCCTGCGGGAGCGGGGGCTTTCGGAGAATACGGCTGCGGTGCAGGAGCGGATTGTGCGGCATCTTGCCGGATACGGGGCTTCGCTTGGATTGTGCGAAAAACCGGGACGCAGGCAAAGCCCCGGCACCCCCAGCCGCAAGCGCGAGACGGTCATTCTTTCGCCCGGACAGGAAGCCAGGCTTGCCGAATACCTTGTGACGCATCCCGACGGCGGGCACCTTTGCCTCTACCTCATGCTTACCCTCGGGCTCTCCATAGGCGAGGCGCTGGAGCTGCAGTGGCAGGATGTTTCGCTGCCGGGGGCATCAATCAGGATAAAAACCATCCGGGGCACCGCTTCCAGGCCCAAGCGTACTGTGCGTACGATGGCTCTCGACCGTCGCCAGACGATGTACCTGGGCAAGCTTGCCGGTGAGCCTCTGGAATACCTTTGCAGCGGAAAGCTCAAGCCCGTCACGCGGGCGAGTCTCGGCGACCGTTTCCGCAAAATCGTCCGCTCTCTGGATCTCCCTTCGATGCCGCCTACAGCTCTTCGCCACACCTGGGCGATGCGCCGTATCGAAGAAGGCATGGATTATGAGACCCTAAGCAAGCAGCTGGGCGTTGACAACACCGGACTGTTCCGGAATTTTTACCGGAATCTGGCGGATGATACCCAGAAGGAGAGGCTGGAGCGTGAACACGCGGCGGCAAGGAAAGTCCGCACACCGGGCAAGACCCGCACGCCTTCGGAGCCCGATCCTCAGATAGAAAACATTCAGAGCAAGATAGAACTTCGCCGCCGGCAGTTGCAACAGACCCTCGACAATCTCGAAGGAGACCTGCAGATTATCCGCGCCCTGCGCAATTCCGACGGCGTTCAGGGGCAGGCGCGCGAGGGACTGTACCGTCTGGTTGAAACCCTTCTGGGGCCCGACGACAAAGACGGCCGTTATCTGGTTGAATATCTGCGCTGCAACATGCGGGTGGCGTCAATGCCCACGCGTACGAGCGGCACCGCTACGGTGCAGACAATACGCAGGCGGGTAGCCCGCGGATTCGAAAAGCTTTGCAGGCGCTTCGAGGAACTCGACCTCAGAAATCGTAAAGATTGAGCCCGGTCTGCTCATCTTTTACCCTTCCCAGCACGGCACCGGGGAAGGCTTCCACCACAAGCTCGCACGCACCGTTGATACGGGCAGTCAGAAGGTGTCCTCCTATGCAGGAATAGTCTGACCTGCTTGCGGTTATGTGCAGGTGAAGATATGGCTTGCCGTCCTTGCAGGAGATGTTTCCGGTAAGGTTGGTAATCTCCATCTGTTCCTCGAAGGTTTTGTCCACGTAGGCCTTTGTGGCCGGATTGAGGAAACGGAAAGTCGCCTCGCAGATGGCTCCGAGGCCGTTGACGCTGCCGGCAAGTATTCCTTTCTCTTCGCAGAATGCAGCGATGGCCTGCGATACTTCTACATGGTTGTCGAGGCTGAGGACATATACGTTGTCCTTTACTTCCTTGTATTTGTACATGACGTATGTTTTTGCAAATATAACAAACAAAAATGCTATTTTTGCCAAAAACAAACCCATAGTATCATGATTCACGACTTCGTTTACGACATACCGGTAAAGGTATATTTCGGCAGGGACCAGCTTGCAAACTTAGGTCCGGAACTCAAGAAATACGGCACCCGCGTACTGATGACCTACGGCGGCGGCTCAATCAAGCGCATCGGCCTGTACGACCGCGTGGTGAAGGAAATCAAAGACACCGGTCTCGAACTTTGGGAGCTTCCCGGCATCGAGCCCAACCCCCGCGTGGATTCCGTTCGACAGGGGGCTCGCCTCTGCAAGGAACACGGCATCGACGTGCTGCTGGCTGTCGGCGGCGGTTCCACCATCGACGCCACCAAATGGATTGCCGCATCTGCCTGCGTGGACCACGACGCATGGGATTTCTTCGACCACAGCATCTGGGCTCCCGTACACAAGGCTCTCCCCATACTCGACATCCTCACCCTTTCGGCGACCGGTTCCGAGATGGACAGCGGCGGCGTCATCTCCAACCCCGACACCTGCGACAAGCTTGGCAGGCTGGATCCGCTGCTGTTGCCCAAGGTGTCCTTTCTGGATCCGTCCAACACCTTCAGCGTAAGTGCGTACCAGACCGCCTGCGGCAGTGCCGACATGCTGTCGCACATCTGTGAAGTTTATTTCAACATGGACCAGGACCTCTACATGCTCGACTGTTTCATGGAGGGGCTTATGAAGACCATCATCAAATATACCCCCGTCGCAATAGAGCGGCCCGACGATTACGAGGCGCGCGCCAACCTCATGTGGGCGTCGTCCTGGGCCATCAACGGATTCATCGACGGCGGCAAGCAGCTTGCGTGGAGCTGTCATCCCATGGAGCATGAGCTGTCGGCCGTTTACGACATCACCCATGGTCTTGGCCTCGCAATCCTGACGCCTCGCTGGATGGAGTACTGCCTCGACGAAACCACTGTCTCCAAGTACGTTCAGTTCGGAGTCAACGTGCTGGGTATCAATCCTGAGCAATCCCCGATGGATATTGCACGGCAGGCCATAGACAAGTTTGCCTCGGTGCTCTACGACAGCTTCGGTCTCCAGCGCAACTTCCCTCAGATCGGCATCGACGACAGTCATTTCGAGCAGATGGCACAGAAGGCCACCAGAGACGGGGTCATCGCCGGTTTCAAGCCTCTTGAGGCGGAAGATGTGGTCAACATCTACCGTATGTGCATGCGTTAGTCGGCAGCTTCGCGGATGAACGGCTGCAGGTATTCCCCGATGCGGTCGAGCCAGTTGTAGCTGCCGGTTCCCGGAGAAGCGCTCCTCTGGAAGCAGTGAGGCCGCAGCGCCAGAGTGTGCAGTTCGCACTGTATGCCCATCGCGCGCATCTTTTCCCAGATACGTACGGAATTCATTGACGCCCACACGTCTGCGTCGCCGTGAATGAGCAGCATGGGTGCCGTCTTGAGGTCGAAGGAGAACTCCGGGGCCAGGTACAGGCCGTCGCCGTTGCCGCGTCCGGAGTTGGGCTTCTCGAATCCGTCGCTCAGTGCGTATGCGGGATATATTCCTATGCCCCACTGTACGTTGCAGGGCAGCTTGTCGATTTCGTCGATGGGAAGGTATGACTGATGCAGCGACGAGGTGACGCCCATGAGCGTGAGGTGCCCGCCCGCCGACGAGCCCATGATGCCGATTCGGTCCGGGTCGAGTCCGCGGGATGCCGCCTCGCTGCGTACGATGCGGATGGCCCTCTGAAGGTCCTGCCACGCCGTGATGTGCTTTGCAAGGTCATGCGGACGCGGCGTGCGGTACTTCAGGGTGACGACGGTGACGCCCATTTCATTGAGATAGCGCCTTGCTGGTGCCACTTCGAAACCGTCGGGGTCGTTGCCGTTGTAACTCCCTCCGGAGTAGATTATCTGTATGGCCCGTGTCTTGGTGACGGCAGGGATGTGCCACTCAAGATACGGTTCGCACTGATGCTGCTGACGGTCGGGCATGCGCCCCTCCGGCCAGACGTCCTCGCGTATGAGCTGCGAACGGGAGCTGTCGTCGGCAAAGCGGTCCATCAGATTGACGGTGGGCTGCACCGGGCCGAGGAAGCCCATCTGAGTCATGAATTCAAGCGCCCTTCCGAAGCCGAAGGCGCCGTGCCCCTTGCCTGGATAGAGATGCAGCTCCGCAGGGATGCCCATCTGGCGCAATTTTCTGTAAATCAGCGTGGAGCCGTTGGGAGAATAGGGATCCATACCCCCGTGGTGAAGGCTCATGGGGCAGGTCTTTTCGTCGAAGGCGAAGACCTTGCTGAGGCTGATGTCGGGGCCGTATCCCTCGCGGGTGGCCTTGGTCCCCAGGCTGTCGGCGTCGGAAGTTACGTATGCCGGAGCGTTGAGGATGGCCCAGCCGATGTGGCAGGGGAGACTGTCGATGGCGTCCACTGGTTCGTACGCCTTCGACTGGGAGTTAGCGGCAAGCAGCAGGGACAGGTGAGCTCCTGCCGACATTCCGATGACGCCAATCCTCTCGGGGTCGAATCCGCGCGAGGCCGCCTCGTTGCGGACCATGCGGACCGCCCGCTGACCGTCTTCCCATGCCGACTGATAGAAGGGGAGTCCGGAGGGACGGGGAGTGCGGTAAACCAGACCTACGCATTGTACACCTTTGGCGGTTAGCTCCTTGCGCCACATCTCAACGAGCTTCTCATCGACTGCGTTCTGGTACGCGCCTCCTGGAATCAGAATCATGCACGCGTCGTTGTCGACGTCTGCCGAAGGCGCCTCGTACCACTCCAGATAAGGAATCCGGTGCTTGGCTGGAAGCTGCTTGGTTTTGATGCCCTTTGCCTCGCTTGCCCTAAGTGCAATCTGGCCGCTCTGGGCGTCGGGCATGTTGCCTTTGGTCCAAAGGTACTGCCTTTCCCATCCCAATGCATTCAGGGAGGAAAGAATCAGGAATATCGCTATTACGTACTTTTTCATGGTATTGCAAATATACGATTTGTAATAAATAATTCGTCAAGAAATAAAACTGCTTCAGTTTGTGGCCGTCAGCGCCCACGCAGCAGGAGATTCCTCGACAAGCTCGGAATGATAGAATACTGTTTTCTTGTAAAAAATTTTGTTTTTCGATAAATATTTATTTTATTTGCAGAAAACAACTCGTAAAACAATATAAGATATGATTGAATGGTGGAATTCTCTTAGCGTAATGATGAAGGTTCTCTGGGCGATAACCCTTTCGGCTTCGCTCATCTTCATCGTGCAGAGCGTGATGACTTTCCTGGGCGCCGATTCGGGCGATTCCGACTTCGACATCGACACAGGCGATGGCGCCGACACTCCCGACAGTGTTCCCATCGACGGCGATGCCGCTCACGGAACCGGTCAGGGTCTGCTGACTTTCAGGAACTTCGTCAACTTCTTTCTCGGTTTCGGCTGGACTGCCATCCTCCTCAAGGACAGTGTCTCCTCCACTCCGCTTCTACTTTTTATTTCCATCGTGGTCGGCATAGTGCTGGTAGCCCTCGTGCTGCTTCTCTTCAAGTGGCTTAGCGGCATGCAGCAGGCCGGCAACATCAATGTCTTCAAATCTGCTGTTGGCTGCGAGGGCAAGGTTTACCTTACCATTCCCGCCGAACGTGCCGGCTGCGGCAAGGTGCAGATTACCATCAACAATTCCGTGCGCGAGTATGAGGCGCTCACCGACGGCGAAGCCCTCAAGACCGGCGTTCGCATACGCGTCGTCGAAGTCATCAGTGCAGATACGCTCCTTGTAGAACCTCTTGAATCACTAATCATTTAATACCATGCCCCTTTATCTTATCCTCATCATCGTTTTCGTCCTGTTCGTAACGTTTGCGGCCATCCTCAGGCGCTACCGCAGGTGCCCCTCCGACAAGATTCTCGTAATCTACGGTAAGACAGGCAACAAGAACTCCGCCAAGTGCATACATGGCGGCGCAGCCTTCATCTGGCCCGTTTTCCAGAGCTATTCTTACCTCGACCTCACTCCCATCAGCATCGAGTGCAACCTTACCAACGCCCTCAGCAAGCAGAACATCCGCGTCGATGTTCCATGCCGCTTCACCGTCGGTATCTCCACCGAACCCGAGAGCATGACCAACGCCGCTGAGCGTCTGCTTGGCCTGAGTTTCGATGATATCCGCAACGTCGCCACCGATATCCTCTTCGGCCAGCTGCGTCTTGTCATCGCCACCATGGACATCGAGGAAATCAACTCCGACCGCGACAAGTTCCTCGCCAACGTCTCCACCAACGTGGAGGCCGAACTCCGCAAGATAGGCCTCAAGCTCATCAACGTCAACGTCACCGATATACGCGACGAGTCCGGATACATCGAGGCCCTCGGAAAAGAGGCTGCCGCCAAAGCTATCAACGACGCCAAGAAGAGCGTTGCCGAGCAGAACCGTTACGGTGAAATCGGAAAGGCCGAGGCCGACAGGGACAAGGACATCCGTATCGCCGAAACCACCCGCGATACCCGTATCAAGACCGCCGATGCGAACGCAAAGGCAGTGGAAGGCGAGAATAATTCAAAGATTGCAATCGCTCAGTCCGACGCTGCAAGGCGCGAGAAACAGGCTGAGGCAGAGCGTCTTGCCGTCGCTGCAGAAAAGGTCCAGGCCGCAAAGGCTCTCGAAGAGGCATACAAGAGCGAGCGTGACGCCGAACTTGCCCGTGCCGAGAGGGAAAAGGCCACCCAGCAGGCCAACATCGTGGTACACGCGCAGATAGAGAAAGAGAAGGCCATTATCGAGGCGGAAGCCGAGGCCGAGCAGCTTCGCCGCAAGGCTAAGGGTGAGGCAGACGCCATCTTCGCCAAGATGGATGCCCAGGCCCGCGGTACCCTGGAGATTCTCTCCAAGCAGGCAACCGGTTTCGGCCAGCTGGTCGAGGCAGCCGGAGGCGACGCCGCACAGGCCATCACCATGCTCATTACCGACAAACTGCCCGAACTCGTCAAGACTCAGGTCGAGGCCGTCAAGGGCATCAACATCGACAAGGTCACCGTATGGGACGGCGGCAGCAATCCGAACGGAAAAACCGCTACGGCCAACTTCGTGTCAGGTCTGATGCAGTCGGTACCCCCGCTCCAGGACCTCTTCAAGATGGCTGGGATGGAGCTTCCTAACTATTTGAAGGGTAGCGAGAAACCAGAGGCTGAGGAAGCCTCGATGGAGGAGTAGAAGTATGATTGTTGTTAATCTGGACGTGATGCTTGCCCGGAGGAAAATGTCCTCCGGGGAGCTGGCCCAGAAGGTAGGCATAACTCCCGCGAACATCTCGATCCTTAAAACCGGTAAGGCCAAGGCCATACGCTTCTCTACCCTCGATGCCCTCTGCGCAGCCCTCGACTGCCAGCCGAGCGACATCCTTGAATTCCGTCCCTGACAGCTTGCATTGCGTGAAATGCAAGTCTCTATTGGATAGTGCGTTATAAAGGGATTTAAATTTCACGGGCGGATTGACCGAATCCGGCACACGACCGGACAATGGTCTGACAGCGAGGCGATGTCCGTGCCGGCAGCGCTGTTCACGACCTGCGACGAAATGACCTCCACCGGGGCGGCATTTCGCAGGGCGAAGATATAGTCGATGCATTTGACTGGTGTCCCGGAAGGGTGTGTGGGAGCGTCCGGCGAAAGCTTTTCCCAACATTTGCCAAGCTCTGCTATGACATCGCTCTGTGGCAGCGAATTCATGTCGCCAAGGAGGAAAACGGGTTTGCTGCTGCCGGAATAACGTTCCGTAAACCAGCTGTTTATAATCTTTGCCTGATTAAGGGCAGCAACTTTGCCGCGGTGGTCCAGATGAACGGATGCGAATATGCAGCCGGGAGTTTCGACCACCGCGACGCTGCGCTGTTCGCTTCCGTCGAAGCGCGGAAGGGCCAGGCTTGAGCGTCCGGTAATCTCCAACGGCGTCGCCACTCCGTTTCCATAGGCGCCACCTGCGAAGTCGAATGCCCGCGCGAAGTGATAGTTCCACCCGAGCAGTCCGGCAAACTCTTGCAGCTGGAACGAAGAGTGCCTTCGGTTGCAGCTGTCCAACTCGTTGAGCGCCAGGCAGTCCACACCAAGACGCCTCACAAGGGCCGCTACATCTGCGGAGCTGTCACCGGTGTATTTCGAGAACACTCCGACGTTGTATGTCGCCAGGGTCAGCTCGCGGCCGGGGAAGTATTTGTCTATCAATCTGGCAGACAGCTCCAACGGGTCCCCACCCTCGCGGAATTCTATCGGGACGCGTCCCTCTACGAACTCCTGTTCGAAGTGATACACCAGGCTGTCGGCGGCGCTGGTATCAAAGGTTACGCCGGCCTCCAAAGCTTCCAGTGCGGCATCAGTAAATATCTTCCAACGCGGTCCGTAGTATGAGCCCAGCAGTCCCTGCCAGCAGCGGGAAGCGTAGTCGGGCAAGTACCTGCCGTAGCCCCAGGTAGTTACGAGATGTCGTGCATTCCGCTGGTAATAAGCGGTTTCTGACGGGTCTGCCGCCCATCCCGCAGCTCCGTCGAGCCAGCGGCGAAGGCTGAACTGCGGGCAGCAGGCGGCCAGGCGGTCGGCGTCATCTATCATCTGTTGCATGCGCTCTGCAGCAGCCCGTGCTTCGGCGAGCTTACCGGCTCGC
>DGVM01000137.1:0-3067 GCA_002395925.1 Bacteroidales bacterium UBA4284 | reverse complement strand
GGGCCGCCGTAAAAGCGTCGCGCTCGTCTGCAAAGAGGTTCCCGAGTGCCTGTATGCCGAAGTTCACAAGGTCGAAGCGTTCCGCCCATCCGAGTCCTTTAGCTCTGCGGCCCGTAATAGTCCTGGTCAGGTCCTTCCATGCTCCGCTTACCAGCTGCGGCCGGTGCCACAGTTTGTGTATGACGGTCCAGCTCTTCCAGCCGTCCAGGCAGGGGCGTCCTGCCATCAGAGGGGCTTGGGATATGGCGCCGTGTACGTAAACGCTGTCGGCAAGGGTGTGCCAGACGCCTTCAGTGTGGGGTCCGCTGCGGCGTGCGGCGAGGCGGTCAATCCAGTCTTCGTCGCCGCATCCCGTATCCCACGCCCTCGAGAAGACGTATTCGTACATCCACTGGTTGACTCCGAAGCCTTCCAGAGTGGACCCCAGACCGCTCGCTCCGCCTTGCGAGAGCGCATCCCCGATGCGTTCGGAAGTCTTCCGGAAAGGTCCGGCGAGGCGGGTGTTGCCGCCGAAGTTCCCCAGGTAGCAGAGGATGAAAGGCTGCCCGTAGAAGCTTTCGGTGGTGGTCCAGATGGGCGTGTGCTCCAGGTAATAGTCGAGTAGCACGACCTTTCCCTGCGGTACGGCGTCGAGATAGGCCTTGATGATTTCCGGGGTCCAGTGCCGGCGGTCGTTGTAGAACATCCACCCCATCTGGAGCCAGACGGCACCGGGATCCGCTGCGGCAAGGGACTCGTATGCTTTGGAGGATATGTCCGAGAGCGTCTCGGGGTCCCAGGACGGCGGCTGCACCTCGTTGAAAAGGTCCATGCCGTAGATGTGGTCGGTGCCGAATTCGTGCGTGATGGCCTTTACGTACTTCTGTTGTATTTCTGCGTAAAGCGGGTCCGTCGGCGAAAGGAAGTGGCAGGAATACTCCTCCGGCTCACCTGCCCAGCTGCCGAAACCGCTGATCGCGGCGTCGGGGAATTTCTCCTTGAGCTGCGCAGGCACATGCCCGGAGAAGGCGTGCAGGACAGGCCGCATGCCAAGGGAGCGCTCCCGCTGTAATATCTTCTTCTGCAGCGACTTCTGCCCGCTGAGCCAGCCCTGCGGCAACGGTCCGTCGAGGCCGTCGATATTGTTCATCCGGTGCCAGGGCAGATGCGCCGGGCCCGTGAAAAAGTCTTTGGTATCTATGCCGAAGGACTCCCAGACCTCCTTCCAGACGGCCTCTTCGCCGGTAGTGGCGAGAGGGAGGTTGATGCCCTGCAGCGCCATCCAGTCTATGAGCCGCTCCCATTCTCTCCATCCCCACCAGGGAAGGGTGTAGCCGAAGGTGCAGTAGTTGAGGAAGAACCGGTCCCGTACGAGGGCCCTGGCGCTCACAGTGCTGTCAACGCGCGGCATCACGGGAGGCAGCGAGACGGGGTCGTCGGCGTCCCAGGAAACGCTCACGGCGCACCAGTCCTGGAGGTACCGGCCCAGTCCCGCAGCCATGCTTACGGCACTGTTACCGCTGATTTCCAGTCTGTTGCCAACTGTCCTGAAGGAGTAGGAATCGACGGTGTCGGCAACTTCCCGGAAGCGAATGCTGTATCCGGGAGCGATTCTTCCCGCAAGCGACCGGGCGGCCCTTTCGGCAGGAGTGGAACAGGAAACGGCGGCCGCCGCTGCGGCGAGCAGGATAGCTAAACGGAATTTCATGTTGTAAAGGTACGAATTTCCAGTAAAAACCTTAACTTTGTAGGCTATGGACGATAAGAAATTTACTCTCTGGCATCGTATCGCAGCGCTCGTTGCGTTTGCGGTCAGCGCCGTCACATATCTGCTTACCATAGAGCCCAGCGCTTCGTTCTGGGACTGCGGTGAGTTCATCGCATCTTCGTACAAACTGGAGGTGGGTCACCCGCCGGGAAACCCTGTGTTCCAGCTGTTTGCCCGTTTCTTTACGATGTTCGGGGACGGGATGCACGCGGCCGTGCTCGTCAATGCCCTGAGCGCGATATGCTCGGCTCTTACCATCATGCTGCTCTACCTCACGATAGTGTGGCTCACAAAACGCATCATCAAGCCCTCCACCACCGGCAGCGCCATAGCCGTCATCGGCTCCGGCCTCGTAGGTGCTCTGGCATACTGTTTTTCCGACACATTCTGGTTCTCTGCCGTAGAAGGTGAGGTGTACGCCATGTCGTCGCTCTTCACCGCGGCGGTGTTCTGGGCCATGACCATGTGGTACGACAGGGCCGACGAGCCCCATGCGCTTCGCTGGATAGTGCTTATCGCCTTCCTCATGGGCCTCAGCATCGGGGTGCACCTGCTCAACCTGCTGGCCATTCCCGCCCTGGTGTTCATGTTCTACTACCGCTACAGAGACGCCGGCAAGCCGTTCACCTTACTGGAGTTCCTGAAGATAATCGCCATCGGCGTGCTTATCCTGGCCTTCCTGGTATTCCTGTTCATCCCGTACCTTCCCAAGATCGCGGCCTACGTTGACCTGTTCTTCGTCAACGTGCTTGGACTGCCGTACAACAGCGGCGCCGCTTTCTTCATGATAGCCTTGCTGGCACTGATGTTCTGGGGCCTGTTCGTCACCCTGAAGAAGGAAAAAGTGTTCCTGAACACCGCCCTGCTGTGTCTTACCATGGTAACCATTGGCTTCAGCGTATTCAGCATCGACATCATACGTTCCTGCGCCAAGACTCCCACCAACGAATATCAGCCCGACAACGCTTTCACGCTGGTGAGGTACCTCAGCCGCGAGCAGTACGGCTCGACTCCGTTGCTCTACGGACAGTATTACGACGCCCCCTACGACCTCAAGTCTTCCAAGTACTGGGCACCCATGGACGGCAAGTACAAGAAGGTCGAAGGACCTGTGGACGCCAAGTACAAGGCTTCCGGCAAGATGCTCTTCCCCCGTATGTGGAGCGCCTCTCCCGATGGCCGTTACGAGGAGTTCTACCGTGCTTACACTGGCGGCCGAGGCAAGAAAATCGCCGGATCCAAGGACCGCAAGCCTACGATGGGCGCCAATCTGTACTACTTCTTCGATTACCAGATGGGATGGATGTACTGGCGCTACTT
>DGVM01000188.1:4965-5694 GCA_002395925.1 Bacteroidales bacterium UBA4284 | reverse complement strand
CGCCGTGAGGGGTGGAGAAGGTCTTGTGCAGATTCAGGTGCATGATGTCGAATCCCATGTCGCCGGGACGGACCTTGCCGAGCAGAGGATTCATGTTGGCTCCATCATAATAAAGAAGACCGCCGCACTCGTGCACGAGCTTTGCGATTTCGCCTATCTGGCGTTCGAAAAGGCCGAGGGTATTGGGATTGGTCATCATTATACCGGCGACATCCGGGCCGAGAAGGGGCTTGAGGGCCTCTACGTCCACCAGTCCGTCGGCACCGGACTTCACCTCCACGATCTGCAGGCCGCAGACGGCGGCGGATGCAGGGTTGGTGCCGTGGGCGCTGTCGGGCACAATCACCTTGACGCGGGCGGAATCTCCCCTGGCCATATGGTACTCCCGCATCAGCATCAGGCCGGTGAGCTCACCGTGTGCACCTGCGCAGGGCAGGAAGGTGAAATGTTTCATGCCGGTGATGGCTGCAAGCGCGGCGTCCAGTCCGTCTATGACTTCCTGTGCGCCCTTGACGGTCTCCGCAGGCTGCAGGGGGTGCAGGCCGGAGAATCCGGGGTGACTTGCAATTTCTTCGTTGATTTTGGGATTGTACTTCATAGTGCAGGATCCCAGCGGATAAAAGCCGGTATCCACGCCGAAGTTCATCTGACTCAGGTTTGTATAGTGCCTCACCACATCCACTTCGCTGACCTCGGGAAGTTCAAGTCCGGATTCCCTCAGCAAATTGG
>DGVM01000188.1:0-4894 GCA_002395925.1 Bacteroidales bacterium UBA4284 | reverse complement strand
CAACGGGATACTGCTGCGCAGAAGGCAGCGAGTAGCCTGTACGGCCGGGGTGACTGAGTTCGAAAATCAATTTGTCGTAATACCTCATAATGCAATCTCCTTTACAACCGCGACAAGAGCATCTATCTCCTCCCTGGTCCGATTTTCAGTTACACAGAAAGTCACATAGCCATCAAGCTCGAGGGCGCCGAAGAAACCGGCATCCAGCAGTTTCTGCTGGAGCTTGTCGACAGGAACCAAAGGCTTGAGACAGAATTCTTTAAGGAAAGGCCTGCCGGGGAAAGCTTCCTCGAAACGGCCTGTCTTCAGGAGTTCATCGTAAAGGTAATGGGCTCCGGCGCAGGAGATTTCATTGACCTTCCTGAGCCCTTCGGGTCCCATCAGCGACAGATAAACGGTCACCCAGAGAGCCATCAAGCTCTGGTTTGAGCAGATGTTGGAAGTCGCTTTCTCGCGACGGATGTGCTGCTCGCGGGCCTGCAGGGTAAGCACGAAGCAGCGTCTGCCCTCCGCATCGGCAGCCTGGCCGACAATACGTCCGGGGAGCTTGCGCATATACTCGCTCTTGCAGGCAAGGAATCCCACAAAGGGTCCGCCGTAGCAGAGAGGAATGCCGAGCGACTGTCCGTCGCCGACGGCGATGTCGGCACCCCATTCCGCGGGCGTCTTGAGCACGGCCAGAGCGGAAGGATCGCAGTATTCGATGAGCAGGGCGCCTGCGGCATGAACCGCATCGGCTATTCCCGAAAGGTCCTGAATGATGCCATGGCGGCAGATGGAGGGAACTATCACGCCGGCGACATCCGGTCCGAGTTCTTCCAGGACGTCCCAGGCATACACGACTTCGATGTCGGGATATTTCAGATAGGTCTTGACGACGTCGAGCACGTTCTGCATCAACTTGGTGGATACAACCACCTTGTTGCGCTTGCGAGTGCAGGCGACAGCCATCCTGAGGGCCTCTGCGGCGGCGGAAGGGCCGTCGTACATCGAGGCGTTGGAGACATCCATTCCGGTAAGACGGCAGACCATGCTCTGCCACTCGAAGATGTAACGCAGAGTTCCCTGCGAAATCTCGCACTGGTAAGGCGTATATGCAGTCAGGAACTCGGAACGGGAGGTGATGTAGGGAATCACGGAAGGCACGTAATGGTCGTACGCGCCCTGTCCGACGAACACTTTCAACTTCGTATTCTTCCTGCCGAGTCCGTCAAAGAAATTACGAACTTCCTGCTCGCTGAGAGCATCCGGAAGTTCGTATTCCTTTTTGTAGATGAAATCCGCGGGCACGTCGGAGTAGAGATCGTCCAGGCTGCGGACGCCTATCCTCTCCAGCATTATGCGGATATCATCTTCAGTATGGGGGAAATATGCGAATCCAGCCATCTTACTTGGCGATTTCTGCATAAGCGGCGGCATTGAGCAGGCCGTCGAGTTCCGACGTGTCGCTCATTTCCACCTTGATGATCCACGCACCGTAAGGGTCCTCGTTGATGAGTTCGGGCTTGTCCTCGAGCTCCTCGTTAACGGCGACCACGGTCCCGCTGACCGGAGAATAAAGTTCGCTGGACGCCTTGACGCTCTCGAGGGCTCCGAAGTCTTCGCCGCTTGCGACAGTGTCTCCTTCCGAGGGGACATCCACATAAGTGATATCACCCATTTCTTCCTGTGCGAAATCGCTGACGCCAATGATGGCGATGTTTCCGTCTACCTTGACCCACTCGTGGGATTCACTGTAGAGAAGTTCGTCTAAAATCTTGCTCATTTCTTATAATTTGTCTGGTAAAATCTCTTTTTGACCGTGACGCCGGGGAATACCTTGTGGCGTATCTGAATGTTGAGCGCCGTGCCCAGAGGCGCATAGGCGGCGTCCACGAGGGCGAAGCAGATACTCTTGTCGAGCGTTATGGAATGGTATCCGGTGGTGACCACGCCCACCACGGTGCCGTCGTCCAGCACTACGGGATATCCCGCGCGCGGGATGGCCCTGTCTGCAATCTCGATGCCCACAAGCTTGCGGGCGACGCCTTCGGCCTTCTGCTTCACAAGCGCTTCCTTGCCTATGAACTCTTCCTTGTCCAGTTTGCAGAACATCGAGAGTCCGGCCATGACGGGGGAAATATCCGCTGTGAGTTCATCCCCGTAGAGAGGAAGCCCGGCCTCGAAGCGGAGGGTGTCCCTGCAGCCGAGGCCGCAAGGCACCACGCCTGCGGCGAGGAAAGTCTTCCAGAGATCCACGATGGCCTCGGGAGTCGCATAGATTTCGAATCCATCCTCTCCGGTATAGCCGGTCCGGCTGATGATGGCCCGCTTGCCGTAGAGTTCAAAGTCCACGAAGTGGTAGAAAACCAAGCCGGAGAGGTCCATGCCGAGCACCTTGGCTACAACCGCTTCGGCTCCGGGCCCCTGGACAGCGACCTGTCCCCAATTGTCGGAATCGTTGAGAATGCCGACTTCGAAGCCTTCTGCATTGCGGAGCATCCACTCGTAATCCTTGTCGATGTTTGCGGCGTTGACCACGAGCAGGTACGCATCGGGCGCGAATTCCTTGTACACCAGGAGATCGTCTACGGTGCCCCCGTCGGGATACAGCATCATTCCATAAAGGATCTGCCCGGGAACGAGGGTGCGGACGTCATTTGTGAAGATGTGGTTGACGAATTCAGTGGCCTGGGGGCCATTGATGAAAATCTCGCCCATATGCGATACGTCGAATATGCCGGCCGCGTTGCGGACCGCATTGTGTTCAGCAGTTATATTGCTGTATTGGATGGGC
The DNA here is from genome assembly GCA_002395925.1 of Bacteroidales bacterium UBA4284. The sequence goes on along the minus strand of DGVM01000188.1, from coordinate 2,118 downwards.
ATATCGAAGCCGGCGAAAGGGCTCATTTTGGCTCCGAGGGCGACGTGCTCGCCATGGAGACATGTGGTTTTAAGTTGGTTGTCCATAATTGACCACCAATTTAGCACTTTTGCGCGATTAAAGCAAAGAAAAAGCCGAAATATTATCGGCGGAGAAGTTCGAGGTCTTTTTTGAGAATAAGTTTCGGATCCATCATTGCGACCTTCTGGAACAACTGGATCTGGCGGCCGAGGGAAAGATAGACCTTGTCTTCGTGTCCTCCCTTGCGCCACCACTTGTAGAAGCCGAGCGGATCGTTTTCGAAAGGAATGCTGGCGACGATGCCTGTGCTGTAGCCGGGATAGTCGATGACAAGCTTGAGACCTACGAAACGCTTGTAATAATCGGGGTCCGCCTTGCGGAGCTTGCTTTCCAAAGGCCGGAGCACCTCCATTTCATCGACTTTAAGGCACTTTTCCTTCACGATCATCCTGTGAATCCGGATAGGATCCACAGAAATCCAGTAGCCCATCTTGAGCGTTTTCGGTCCCTCTTCGGTGTCGAGAGTCAACTCGTCCATCGAATAGTAGATCTTCTCAGGATCAAGAGGAAAAGTGGGTTCAGTCGACATAAACACTAACTAAATGATGCAAAATTAGGTTTTTTTTTCGATTTTTCCTAATTTTGAAAACGATGAAATCGCTTTTGGTGCACATGAGCAGCGTTTTTTCCGACGAAAACTGGTCTCCGGACGAGGCCCGGCATCTCGACCTCACCCATCTCGAAGGCACCACATGCTACTGCGACCAGGAGTCGGAAAAAGCCATAGAACACGCATTTAAACCACTGCCGGTCAACTGCTTACACTGGATAGACGGGGGCGACTACCACTATCTCACCGAACTCTGGATGCGTAAACTCTCCGCACCGGCGAGCCTTTTTCTCATCGACAATCATCCCGACGACCAGGAGCCAAGTTTCGGAGCGGATATTTTATCGTGCGGAGGGTGGGTCGCACACTCGAGAAGGACCAATCCGCTGATACGCGACGGTGCCGAACGTCTGTATATCAGCATAGATCTGGACTGGCTCTCCCCCGACTACGCACGCACCAACTGGAATCAGGGAGATGGCACTCTGGAAGAACTGCTGCGTATTCTGGGTGAGGCTGTCGGCAGCAGGCCGGTTGCCGGAGTGGATATCTGCGGAGGGATTACCTCCGCGCAGGGCGGAACGGCTGCGGACTTCGCGGTCAACCGCCGCACCCGGGACGCCCTTCAGCTTTTCTTCGCAGGAATCAGAGCAGATTAGCCAGCCCGTCGTAATATCTCTTCGAAACCGGGATGCTGGGCATTCCTTCCACATCCATGTCCGCGTATACCTGGGAACCGCTTTCCTTGCGTAAGACGGTCACATGCGCAGGATTCACGTAGAAAGACCTGTGGCAGCGGACGAAAGAATAGCGCTCGGCTATCTCCTCCAGCGAGGCCATCGTTGCGCGCAGTTCGAAACTCTTGATCTTGCCACCTTCCATATAATGGATGATAACATAATTCTCCCTCGCCTCAATGAAGAGAACTGCGGAAGGGGCGATTATGAGTTTTGGCCTCTGATAGATATCGAGGAATCGGACCAGGGTATTGTCGGCATCGTCCCTGGCTGCGACGGATGCCAGGATCTCCTTTTCTTTTTCCCTGTGGGCTCCTACGGCGAATGCGAGCGTCAGAATGACATAAGGAATGATGAAAATGAGATAGCAGGACCAGACGCTTGTGAGAAGGACGGAGAAATAAGGGAGAGTCCCGTTCATCAAATAGAGGTATAGGGCGATGAACATCCCGGTCACCAGGACTTCTCCCATGCTCCAGGTGATGAAATGCGCCCAGGTCAGCCGGAGCTTGCGCATGAAATGGAACGCGACCCTCAGACCGGCGATGACAACGAGGGATATGCTGAAAGAAATGGCAAGGTTCATTGAATAGAGATCCCTGCCCATATCGAGATATTGTCTCAGCCTCAGGGGCTCATAAATGAGTATGAAGACGAAATAAAAGACGGGACAGACCGTCATATAGAGAATCGCGGTTCCCCAGCGAAAGAAAATCTTCGGAAGATGATGCATTTTTGTCACAAATTTAG
>DGVM01000079.1 GCA_002395925.1 Bacteroidales bacterium UBA4284 | reverse complement strand
GCGTTGGCATAGCGGTAGCGCACCGCCTTGCAAAGGCGTACGCCGTCGATTATGGAAGCGTGGTTGAGAGCGTCGGAGATAATGGCGTCCTCGGCGGTCAGAAGCGGTTCGAACACACCTCCGTTGGCGTCGAAGCACGCGGCGTACAATATGGTGTCGTCGGTATGGAAGTAGGCGCTTATGGCCTCCTCAAGCTCGCGGTGAAGGTCCTGCTTGCCGCAGATGAAGCGGACGGAGGACATGCCGTAGCCGCGCTCGTCCATGGCCTTCTTGGCCGCCGCTATAAGACGTGGGTTGTCTGAGAGTCCAAGGTAGTTGTTGGCGCAGAAATTAAGGGCTTTGCTGCCGTCCTGGAGGGTGATCTCCGCTCCCTGGGGAGAACAGATGGTGCGTTCGCGTTTGTACAGGCCTGCATCGTCGATGGCTTTGAGCTCCTGCTGCAGGTAGGATTGGAATTTTCCGTACATAATATATGTGGTTAAGTTGTCAATTATCCGCACAAATTTAATAAATTTGCAGCGTAATTAATAACACTTGAAATGAAAAATGTCCTCGTAATAGGAGCCACCGGTCAGATCGGGTCGGAGCTCACTATGGTGCTGCGCAAAACATACCGTCACGGTTCCATCGTAGCCGGATACATCCCAGGCGCCGAGCCCAAGGGAGACCTTCTCGAAAGCGGTCCTGCAGAAGTGGCGAATGTATGCAACGGCCGTCAGATAGCGGAAATCGTCCACAAATACGACATTGATACAATCTACAACCTTGCAGCCCTGCTGTCGGCGACCGCCGAACGTCTGCCCCTCAAGGCCTGGGACATACAGATGAACGGACTGCTCAACGTGCTCGAAGTGGCGAGGGAAAACCGTTGCGCCGTCTTCACCCCGTCGTCCATAGGTTCCTTCGGCCCCGACACACCCCGCGACAACACGCCTCAGGATACCATCCAGCGTCCCACGTCAATGTACGGCGTAACCAAAGTTGCCACGGAGCTTCTTTCCGATTATTATTTCCACAAATACGGCGTCGATACCCGTTCGGTCCGCTTCCCCGGCCTTATTTCCTATAAGACGCTGCCCGGCGGAGGCACCACCGACTACGCAGTAGAGATTTACTATGCAGCCGTCAAAGGCGAAGAATTCGTCTGTCCCCTCGCCCACGGCACCTACATGGACATGATGTACATGCCCGACGCCATCAAGGCCGCAATCAAACTGATGGAGGCCGATCCCAGGTACCTGGTCCACCGCAACTCCTTCAACATCGCGTCCATGAGTTTCGACCCCGAGGAGGTTTACGACGCCATTCGCAAGTATTACCCCAACTTCAAGATGCGCTACGAGGTCGATCCCGTACGGCAGGCGATCGCAGATTCCTGGCCCAACAAGATGGACGACGTATGCGCCCGCAAGGAATGGGGCTGGACTCCTACCTACAACCTCGAGACCATGACCAAAGACATGATCAAGCACCTGAAGGAAAAGCTTCTGTAGTCGCGCTTGTTCAAAACAGACAAGCGCGGCTGCTTTTTTGCCTGCTGCGTAACAAAGCGAAACGGAAATGAAACAGCAGAGGGGCTTTTCCGTAATGAGTTAAAGACAATAATTGCTACCTTTATGCAAAATTGAACGTCATGAAAACCATAAAGGAAGTCCTCTACGAATGTCAGGCAAACAAAACCGCTGTCCTGGCCACTAATTTCTATAATTTCGAAACCCTTACCTGTGTAGCCAAGGCTGCCCAGGCCATGAACGCCCCGGTCATGCTCCAGCTCACCCGCTCGTCAATCGATTACATGGGCCTCCATACAGCCGTCAAGATGGGCCGCCAGGTAATGCAGGACTACGGCCTGCAGGGCTATATCCACCTCGACCACGGTCCCAGCCTGGAACTGGTTCAGAAGTGCCTTGACGAAGGTTTCGACTCCGTAATGATAGACGCATCGGAAAAGCCCTTCGAAGAGAACGTTGAGATTTCCGCAAAGGCCGTAGAGATGGCCAAACCCTACGGAGCAAACGTAGAGGCCGAACTGGGCTATGTGGCAAAACTGGGCCAGGAGCAAGGCGGCGGCTTCACTACGCCCGAGCAGGCTGCAGAATTCACAAAGAGCACAGGCGTCGATGCCCTGGCCGTATCTATAGGCTCAGCCCACGGATTCTACAAACTCCCTCCGCACCTCGACATCCCCCGCCTTGCCGCAATCCATGCAGCAACCCCGGTAGCCCTGGTGCTGCACGGCTCATCTGGAATCCCCCACGACCAGGTACGGGAAGCCATTGCCAACGGTATTGTAAAAGTAAACCTGGCAACGGAAATCAAAGACAACTTCATGCGCGCCCTTAAGGGAGTCCTTGCAGAAAGCGACGAAATAGACCTTCGCAAAGTCTTCCCCAAGGCAATGGTGCCGGTTGTGGAGCTCCTCAAAGAGAAATACGCCGTCACCGGCGCAAGGGTCTAAAGGGAAATATCCCGGCCGAAAAGAAGATTCCGGAGCTGCGAAACGCTGCCGGCAAAGTCGTACTCGGGCGTAGCATTCATGCTTCTGTAGCCCCAGCCGACGGCAATTCCGGCTATGCCGCCATTGGCGGCGGTACGCATGTCGGTGCTGGAGTCCCCTACCATAACGGCGTCCGAGGCATTCAGTCCGGAGGCCCTAAGGACCTCGCCAACTATCTCCGGGTCAGGTTTCAACGGATAGCCTTCCCGGTTTCCCAGAATAGCCACGAAGGGGATCTCCGGGAAGAACTCCCGTATCAGCAGCTCCGTACCCGACTGGAATTTATTGGAAGCCACGGCCATCTTGACGCCGGCGGCATCAAGATCCCGGACAAGCTCCGGAATGCCCGGATAAGGGCGGGTGTGAACGTAGATGTGTGCAGTGTACCAGGCCTTGAAGTCGGACAGGACCTCATCGACGAGCAACTCGTCGGGGCCTTCTGCGCCATTGGCCTTCAGAGAAGCCTCGAGCGCCAGCTTCACCAGGTTCCGCACCCCGTGCCCTACCATGTCGCGGTACTCGGTCACGCTGTGAAGAGGAAGACCCCGCAGCGCCAGCGCATGATTTACCGCCGCTGCAAGGTCTTCGAGGGTATCTATAAGCGTCCCGTCAAGGTCCCAGAGGACCAGTTTGAATCTGGGGTGCATCAGCAAAGTCGCGCGGACGCTACTTCGTGAATACTTTCCCTGCATTCCAGGCACCGCCAACGACGTCACCTACAGAACGGTAGCACATGCCGGCGGCATCGAAGACGATGGGCTTGAGCTTGGCGAAATCAACCTTGCCGTCAGTCAGGATACTCTCGTCGGCGCTCATGTTGACGACCTCTCCGATAAGTATTCCGTCCTCGAAGCTGATTACCTTGCACTCCAGGGTGAGCGGATACTCTTTGATGATAGGGGCGTCCACATTGGGGCTGGGAGAGACGGTGAAACCTGCGCGGGCCACTTTGTCGGGCACCTGATTAGCGCTCACAAGGCCGAAATAATCGGATTCTGCAACGGTGCGTTCGTCGGCAAAGCTGACGGTAAAGGCACCGGTAGCCTCCAGATTGTCTGTCGTCTTATGCTTGGAAAGGGATATCACGATCTGCTTTGCATCGTACTGTCCGGCCCAGGCGGCCATCATAACGTCAGGATTGTGCTCCTTGTCCCAGGTAGCAATCATCACGCAGGGCTGAGGTACGGTCACAAGTGCATGATTGGGGCCAAAATTCTTACGCCCCGCAACTTCTTGCAGTTCTTTCATTTCTTGCTGGTTTTGAGTGTTATTGCTGCATCCTGCCAGAACGGCCAGGCATGCGAAAATAGATAAAATGCGTTTCATTGTCTGTTGTTTCTTATTCGTGAGATACAAAGATAATGTTTTTTCGGATTCGGTTTGATCTTCATTTCCGGCATACTTGAGTTTCCGGGAAAAATCGTAACTTCGCAATATGAAAGACCGGCAGCAAACAGCAACCCTTACTGCAACCCGACCGGTGGAACGTCATCCATTCGAACCGTTCCTGCCGTCGGGAGCGAGGATGCTATTCCTGGGCAGTTTCCCGCCCCAGCCCCACCGCTGGTGCATGCCGTTTTATTACCCCAACTGGATCAACGACTTCTGGCGCATCATGGGCCTGATCCACTTTGCCGACAAGGACCACTTCTGCATCCCGGCCCGGAAAAGCTTCGACGAGGCGCTGATTCGGCAGTTCTGCTCAGCGGAAGGCCTCGCCTTCTACGACACCGCCTGCGAAGTGCGGCGCCTCAAGGACAACGCCTCCGATGCCTTTCTGGAAGTGGTTACGCCAACAGATATCCCTGCGTTATTGGCGTGCATCCCCTTCTGTCATGCTATTATCACCACCGGGGAAAAGGCCACCGGTATTGTCGCTGAGCGTTTTGGCTGTCCGGTGCTGTCGGTGGGAGAATATGTGGAGATTGCAGGCCGGCTCCGCTTCTGGCGCATGCCATCAACCTCACGCGCCTATCCCCTTCCGCTGGAGCGTAAGGCTGAGTTTTACCGGAGGTTGTTTGTTTAGCGAGCGGAAAAGAAAAGCAACGGGGACACCTCGCCCTTCAGATACAGTTGGCGCTCAGGTTCCGGGAACTTTTCGATGGCATAGCGGAGCATGGTACGGGGCATCTGCCGGTATCGTGGCATAGACGCTTCGATTCGTCCTTCAGCATGCCCATGGCTGGCCTCGGAATGGCAGGGGTCAGTGACGCCTTGCAAGTACGCCTCCAGCGCCTTCTTGTCGCGTTTCCCTGCCTCGCGCAGGAACAATTCAAAAAAACACGATGAATTAACTGTGTTTTAATAATCGGGCAAGTCGCTAAATTTTAACATTTTAAAGAACGGAATCGAACACTTATTTTTTATAAGTTGTGCGAGGAATTTTGTCATGTTGTGCGAATTATCTACCTTTGGTAGATTAATATGGTAACTATCACCCCTAAAAGGGGTAAAAAAGTAGGGGTTAGAAATAATTTAAATTCCTATTTTTTGAAGAGTTTTTCGATAGTTTCCGAGCATTTTTTTGATAGTTTTTGGAATGTTAAAATAGGTATGGAACGAATCACTCTCTACTGCCGAACGACATCGGCACGCGGAACCACAAACTTGAGGTTCCGGGTCACGGATGGCCGGGCCTTGACCATGTACTACTCAACCGGCAGGAAGATACCCAACGAACAGCTGGCGGTCTTCACGCCCGAGGGCACGTTGAGGCCCAGGGTCACGGTGTATAATCCAAAGCTGAAGACCGAGATTGAGGAGTACTTCGCGGCCATCAATGCGGCCTACAATCATATGAAGATTGCGGGGATGGATATGCGGAGCGAGGTGCTGCAGGTTGAGGTGGACAAGATTCTGAATCCTGAGACTCCGGAGGCTATCCTCCACCCCACTGACAAAGAGAACCTGATTCAGCGCTTCAAGCGCTATATCGAGGAGGCCTACCGGGATGGCGTGATCGGCGAGCATAGGCACCTGCATTATGAGGCGATGTGCCGACGGATGGAGCGCTTCCTCCACATCAAGGGCCACAGCAATATGATGCCCGAGCAGTTCGACGTGTCGATGCTGATGGACTACCGGGCGTTCATCGCCGATGAGTACCTCTATGTCGCGCAGTACCCGAAGCTGTATGTGAAGGACGGGCGCAAGCGCTACCCCACCAAAAAGATCTCCAACAACTCCGTGGTCCACGAGATGAAGGGCCTGCGGGCCTTCTTCAATGAGCTGGAGAACACGGATGAGATCTTCAAGTCCCCCTTCCGCAAAATCTCTCACGAGCGCTTCAAGAACATGATGAGGATGAAGAACGATGAGCCGTTCTTCCTTCGCAAGTCCGAGTTCAAGACGGTCCTGGAGACTGAGGTACCGGCGGATCTGCAGATGGCCAAGGACATCTTCGTCCTCAACTGCTGCATCGGCGCCCGTATCGGCGACTTCATGAACTTTAGCATGGACCGCATCGCGGTCTCGCCAGAGGGCATTCCCTTCATCCACTACATCCCGCATAAGACCATGAAAATCATGGAGAATGTGGTGGAAATAAAGACTCCCCTGGTGCGGGTGGCCTATGATATAGTGATGCGTACGCGCTTCAACTTCAACGAACAGCAGGCCAACTATTCCGTCCAAGTCTATAACCGCGAACTCCGGAAACTCCTCAAGCTTTGCGGGATCGACCGGCCGGTGGCCAAGTTCAGTGAAGCCAAGAGCGACAACGAGTACTACCCGCTCTATGAGGTCGCGAGCAGCCGCCTGGCACGTAAGACGCACGTGGACATCATGAACAAAGTGCAAGTCAATGCATACGTGGCAGGCCTGCACGCCGAAGGTAGTGACGCCGTGTACAGGTATACAAACCTTGAACTTGCAGACCGGTTCGCCCTTATGAATGTCGCATTCGGCCAAAAGGCTTTCCACGTCAATCCCGACTTGACGTTAGTAAAAAGGGGGAGGCGGAAAGCAGCGCCGATGCCGGAACCGGAGCCGGAACCTATGCCCGAAAAGCCGAGACGCGGCAGGCCGAGGAAGTTGAAGACGGATGGGACGATATCGACTACGACGAGTTCGACTTCGATGATCCAGACGCCGGATTCTTTGAACGAGTCTATGGCAGCAGCATCGGACCAGACGCCGAAACGCCGGCCGGGACGGCCGAAGAAGGAGAAGCCGGCGGAGACGAAGCCGAGGCGGAAACCCGGCAGGCCGAAGAAAGCAAAGCCCGAGCAGCTGAAGCGCCGGCCCGGGAGACCGAAGAAGGTTGTGGAGCCGACCGTGGAGGCGGCGCCAGTCGTGGTACCCGAGCTGACGAAGCGCAAACCGGGAAGGCCGAAGAAGACAGAGACACCCGCCGCGACGGAGCAGATTACCGTACCCGTGCCGCAAAAGCGCAGACCTGGAAGACCCAGGAAGACTACGGAGAACAGCGAGTAGCACAGGATACTCATACTCTGATCAAAGGACAGGAGGATTTACCAGACCAGCAGGTGATCCTCCTGTCTTGCATTATGCGCCGGCTCGATGAGCACGAGGAGATGATGGAGCGGATTGAGGCGAAGCTCGATATACTGATGAGACGAATGGACGGAGAGGTCGGAGAAGAAAACGAGGTTGAGGAGAAGCCGACGAGGCCGTTCTCCGACTACATCAAAGTCCAAAAGCGGGCTCCGGAGATTCTGGCGCAACTGCACGGGTGGATTGACAAAACCAAGAAAACAAAGGCCCTGGTGTACCTCAAGGCTGCAACGGAGGCCAGGGTGCTGGAGCAGCCTCCCTACCCCGCAGCTGCGGCAGAGTTCCCCCGACCGTTTGGGCTCTGAATCTCTCTACTACGCCTATCTCGGTGAGCCTAACTCATTCACAGAAAGGGCGCAGGAGAAGATTCGGGAAGCCATGGAATTCCTGAACAAGATCGCACACGATTGAACCCGATTTTATGGAATTCCATAAAACTCCATAAACCGAGCTGCAACATCATTGTACATTCGCGGTGCAGTCCAGATGGCAGCAGGCCCAGCTGACCGGAAGGGCGGCACCGCCGTACGGACGCCCGATGGGCCGGGCGTTCCGGAGCGGGCGGAAGAGCGAATGATCAAAGGTTATACAGCCAAAAGAAATGCGGCGATGGCGGCCAAGAGCCGGACCACCACCGCCAAGACCAAACGCGGCCGGCCGAAGAAAGAGGTCGCGCCCCTTCCTCCACCAACTCCCCTGCCGCCGGCACAGGCGCAAGGATTTCCGCTTCTCATACCCGAGCAGCTGCGCACCTGCCTGATGGCGAAGGACGATGTTGAGGCGGTGGTGAGGAAAGTTCTGACCGAGTTCCAGGACAAGTTTGAGCAAATGAACGGCCAGCGGAAGGTGTACCTGTCCGAGGCGATGGAACGCCTGCACGTGAAGAGCCGCAGCACCATGTGGCACTGGAGCGAGCGTGGCTTCCTGATCCAGGACCACGATGAGAATGGTCACGTGTTCTATCCGGATTTCAAGATCCGGCGGGCCGAACGAGGCGAGCATCCGGAAAATGGAGGACCTGACGATGGAGAGCAGTAACACCCCGAACCTCTGGAGCGGCATCGAGCTGACCTGGGAGAACATTCTTGCCCGGACCTTCTACGGCACCGACATCTACTCCCACATTCTCCAGACCTACTACCCGCACGACTTCCTGATGCACGTAAAAGGCGACGACTGCGGCTGGGTCCGCAATCCCTGGGACTGGTCCCGGCCAAGCCTGCACATCGAAATTCGGAAGATGGACCCGAAGGCTAAGCTGCCGCCCAGAATGGCCGTCCACCACGACGAGTCACGCCATATACCCGACGGCAATGTGATTGACTTCGCCCGCTGGCACTGGAAGCTGGAGGGCGCGGACCTCTTGATGGCCGTGAATGAAGCGCTGAACCTCAACCTGGGCATTGACATCCGGACCGGCGAGTACCACATCCCCTCCTCCGGCCGCGAGACCATCTTCTCCTATTTCAAGGCGCCGATTGGCAACCTTTACCCAAGCAAAAACATCACGCTGAAAGATGCCTATCGCTATCTGACCGGTCCCTGGGGCCGGGCGGCGACGGAGCGCCTGCGGAGCATCGAGGATCCCAGCCAGCGCCGGGCCTTCAAGAGCGCAAACTTCGATTACATCACGCCATCCGGCACTTTCACCGTCCGCGGCAAGAACTACCTGGTACAACACAGCGGCCTGCTCTGCATTGACTTTGACCACGTTGAGGACGTGGAGGCGCTATTCCACAAACTGCTTGATGATGAATACTTTGAGACGCAGCTGCTGTTCCGCAGTCCATCCGGCCAGGGGCTAAAATGGATCATTCCGATTGACCTTGTGAAGGCAAGCCACGAAGACTATTTCGACAGTGTGGCCACCTATTGCGAAAAGACATACGGCATCGCGCCGGACCGGCAGTGTCGGGACGTGGGGCGCGCCTGTTTCCTGCCTTACGACCCGAACGCGTACCTGAATGAAGAGAGGAGGATGCAGCCATGACAAAGAAAGCGTTTAACCCGGGAGACTGGAAAAAGCCCAGGAAAAAGGAGGTCCGCCCCACTGCCGACAACGACATGGCCGACGAGATTGAGCGATTGGCGCAGGCGGTTGAGGCGAGGAAGGTGGATATCACTGGCGACTATCATCAGTGGCTGGAGATTGGCTTTGCGCTGAAGGAGGCTTTGGGCGAAGACGGGCGCAGCTACTTCCACCGGCTTTCCAGGTTCTACCCCGGCTACGATGAAGAAGAGGCCGACAAGCAGTACGACAAGTGCATGCGCTCGAAGGGTGACGGCATCCAACCGTGCACACTCTTCTACTTCGCCAAGCTCGCCGGCATCCAAATCAAGCCCGAAAGACAGGCTCCCGAGCCCTGCCAATCCCCCACGCGAGGGGTTGAGGGTTTTGAGGGTTTGAGGGAAAAACGGATGCCGACCTTCTCGCAAGATGTCCGTGGCAAACTGCCGAAGATACTGGACGAGGTGGCCTGCAACGCCAACTCGGACGAAGATGCAGATCTTCTCATACTGGGTTCCGTGGTAGCACTCTCCGCCTGCCTCCCCCATCTCTCCGGCGTGTACGGTGACCGTCCTGTATATCCGAACCTCTTCCTTTTTGTGACGGCACCGGCATCCGCCGGCAAGGGAAGGCTGACGCTCTGCAGGCGCCTGGTCCAGCCCATCCAAAAACAGATGCAGTTCCTCTATGACGAGGACATGGCCAAGTATCGGAAAGCCAAGGCCGACTATGAGCGGAAAAAGAAACGCGACCCGACCATTGAGCCGCCGGATGAACCCAAGCGCCGGACACTAATCATCCCGGCCAACTCCAGCGCGACGATGGTCTACCAGATCCTGGCTGAGAACGATGGCAGCGGACTGATGTTCGAGACTGAGGGTGACACGCTGGCCGTGACCTTCAAGTCTGACTTCGGCGACTACAGCGATGGCTTCCGGAAAGCTTTCCACCACGAGCCCATCTCCTACACGCGAAGAAAGGACCGGGAGTTCGTGGAGTTGCTGCAGCCCAAACTATCCGCCGTTCTCTCCGGAACGCCCCGGCAGATCGCGGCGCTGATACCTGACACGGAGAACGGTCTATTCAGCCGCTTCATCTTCTACTACCTGGACTTTCGGCTGGAGTGGCAGAACGTGTTTCCCCAGCACAAGGACGGGGACTGCCTGGATGAGACCTTCGACCGCATTGGCGACAGGATCCTGAAACTGTACCAGAACCTGCAGATGAACGCCGGTATCAAGTTCTATTTCACAGCCAGCCAGAAACGGGACTTCAATGAATACTACCGGCAGGCGCAGTGGGACTACTACCAGCTGTTCGGAGACGATATCATCGCATCGGTGAGGCGTTTAGGGCTCATCACTTACAGGATTGCGATGATTCTTTCCGTCCTCAGGATGGCCGATGAACTGGAGTTTCCACCGATGCTCTATTGCCACGACCAGGACTTCCGGGCGGCGATGCTCATCTCCAAAGTCCTGATGCGACATACCGTCCGCGTGTACAAGGAGCTCTCCAGTCACGAACTGTACAAACCTGCGGCCGAAGGCACCAAGCGCCAGAACCAGCTGCTTGATGAACTGCCCGCCGAGTTCGGAACGGCCGAGGCCATTGACACCGCGGGCAAGATGGGCATCTCGCAAAAAAGCGTGGAGCGCTATCTCAAAGAATGGCGGGAGGCCGAATTGACCCAGCGAGTCTCTCACGGCCACTACCGAAAGACATACCCTCAAACCGACAAACCCTCACAACCCTCAACTGAGGGAACCGCTTTAGATATTAACCCTCAACCAAATGATACTCACCATGAAATCACAACTCAAGAAGATTCTCATTGACAACGGCCACGGCTGCAACACGGCCGGTAAACGCTCCCCCGACGGCCGGTTCCGGGAGTACGCCTGGACACGCTACATAGCCCGCGCGGTCGTGGCCGACATCAAAGACCTGGGCTACAACGCACAGCTTCTAGTGCCTGAAGAATACGACGTCGGACTCTCCGCCCGATGCTACCGCGTGAACTGCTGGTGCGACGAACTGGGCAAGCGCAACGTTCTTTGCATCTCCATCCACGTGAACGCTGCCGGTCACGGAGACCGCTGGTACAACGCTACCGGCTGGTGCGCCTACACCTGTAAAGGCCAGACCTCCAGCGACAAACTTGCTGACTGCCTGTACAAACAAGCCGGCCTCTGGCTCCCCGATCACCGCTTGAGAACCGATTATTCCGACGGTGACCCGGACCAGGAGGCGGAATTCACGATTCTCAGGAAGACTGCGTGTACCTGCGTACTCACGGAAAACGGCTTCCAAGACTGTGAGGAGAGCCTCCAGTTCCTGGAGTCCAAAGACGGCCAGGAAGCCATCATCGGGCTGCATGTGGACGGGATTCTGGACTTCATTGACCCGGACCGACCTTATGGTTACAAGGATTTGCAGAAGCACCGGCGAGAACTTAAAGTATAACTTGATATATTGCAATATAAATGATTGATTTTGTGCGATTTTTATTTGCATTTATGAAAACAGTTTTATATATTTGCATCGGGGTTTGGATATGGCGATATCCAAGCCCCTTTTTGCATTGAGCCATAGCCGAACCCCTTTTATTACTTGAACAAAAACTTTAGGCTATGATTGCTCTTCCTTCCATCGCTTTCGGCGGCTTCTCCGGCTCGGCAAAGGGTGTTACGGCGCGTTATCAGGACGGCCGTAGCATCCTTTCGCTGAAGTGCTACCCTACCGGCGAAGCTACCGTCCTCCAGCTCGCCAGGCGCACCTCCCTGAAGAAGATCACCAAGACCTGGCCGACGCTCACCGATCAGCAGCGTCTGGACTGGGAACGGCTGGCGGAACACGCCAATGGACAGAGCGTCTTTGGCCAGAAGGCCAAGCTCTCCGGCATCAATCTCTACGTCCGTCTCAATGCCAACCGCCAGATGGCGGGAGAGGAACTCCTCGCCGATGCGCCGGCGGGCAATGTGGCGGCGCCGAATGTTGAGTACTCCAACATCTACGTGACTCCGGACCTCGTGGCCATCACCGGCATCAAGCACAAACCCGCTCCCTTCAAACTCGTCGTGAAGATGTCGGCCTGTCAGTCGCCCGGCGTCAGCAACGGCTGGAACAAGACCGTGATTATCAGCGGAGACACTGAGGATGACTGGGGCGAGGCTGATGTGACGGAGCTCTACCTCAGCAAGATAGGTGTGGCAGCTACACCGGGACAGAAGGTATTTGTGGAGACCTACTGGCTGGATACGGAGACCGGTTTCACGGGGCAGTTCCAGCGGGACAGTGTAATCTGTGAAGGCGAGGCGCCTTATACCAGACGGGTACGCGCCACGATGGACAGCCTGGATCCGGAGGAAGAGAGCAACGTGACGGCCCTCGATGTAGATTTCTCCACCGGTGCTCCGGTAGCGCAGTTTAATGCTGTGTGCCTTGGGCACAGCAACGTCGCGTCCTCCGAGGTGTACCTGGACCAGGAACTTCCTGCTGAGGTAATCGGTACTGGTATCTGCCTTGGCCGCGGGAATGGCGCCAATGGGAAGATCATCCCGCAGTCCTACCTGGTTTGGATTCACAACAACGACGGCAAGGCTTTGATGACTTTCGCTCACCGTGGCGGCTACTATGTAAATACCACGGAGTGCTTCGGAGCCGGCATCCTTTACTAACCCTCAAACTGAAAAGCCATGTTCAACAGTACAGGAAACAATTTCGGAGCCGGCCAAATCCAGTTCAAAGATTATCAGGCAGAGAACTACGTGGTGCTGAATTCCAAGTTCAGTTTTGATCCGACGAGCCCGGACTACCAGGCTTGCGAGCAGCTGGAGATTTACGTGCCGGACCTCAGTATAGACCGCAGCGCAGTGGGGGCTGTCTTTCTCCGTTTCGAAGAGGCCCAGCATTATTCCTGGGGCGATGCCATATATGACGGCGGTTCTATTCTCAAGTCCTGGGTGAAGGACAAGAACACCATCGTCATCGAGAAGCAGCCCTGGTTCGATGCCAATGGTCCGCTCATCATCTACATCCTGACGCTCTATCCGCAGCTGAACCAAGGAGCCAACACCATCAAAGGAACGCAGCAGCGCCTGACGATGACCACGGAAGGCAACTACCTGCGCTTTAATTACGAGACCTTCATGGTGGAGTTCGAACACTGGGTGTTCATTCACCTGATGTTCTCCAGTTGCACATATGCTTACAGGGATTCACTTTGGGAGGTAACGATGGAACAGCTACCCGCAGACATCACTGCTGACGTTCCAATCTGCGGAGGCGGTAACCAGATGCACCCCAACTGCGACGGTATGGCGGAGGCCCACATCGAGAACAAGGTACTCAGCAACCAGCGCCGTGTGATGGGATTCTTCGACACTGGCCACGATCCATTTGTGTATGCATTCCTGGTTCGCGACAACAAAGAATAACGCCAATGTCTGAGAAGAAGAAAATGGAACTCACGCGCCTGCAGGGCGGCATGGCCATCGCCAGTTTCAGTGCCGGCGTGGGCATTGCGCTGGGCTGCCTTTTCTTCATCGAGCCCTTGGGCGAGATTACCAACAGCGCGATTGCCATCGTGAGCCAGCTGCTTGTCCTCTGCGGCGCTATCCTCGGAGTGAAAGCCAGCTACGATGTCAAGATCAACAAGATGGCCGCTGAGATCCGCAACGTGGAACGCCGCACCGGCATTGAACCCGAAGAAACAGAATGATTCGCTCCCCTCTCATACTTTCTTTCCTCTTTCCGCTCGCTCTGCTGGGCGCCTCTTCCTGCGGTGCTGCCCGCCAAGTCTCGCCATCCGTGACGGACAGCACCCGGGTTGAGGTTCACACGGTGACGGAGACCGTCCACGATACGGCATACGTCGAGCTGCCGGTCATCGTGGAGCGCGTTGTCACGAGGGATACGACCTCCACGCTCGAGAACCCGTATGCCAAGAGCGAAGCGACCGTCCAGGACGGATTCCTCCACCACAGCCTGGAGACCAAGCCGGTCAGGCATCCGGTCCAGGTCGAGACGAAGATTGTCTACCGGGACTCCATCATCTTTCGCGACCGGATCCAGACACAAACCGTTGAGGTAGAACGTCAACTCACTAAATGGCAAGCCTTTAAGATGCGTACCGGCGGCGCCACGCTTACTCTCCTACTCCTTGCAATAGTTACTGCAGCACTATATCTATTCCTCCATTTCAAAAACCCTTTTAAACTGTAATTCGCTATGAAATACATCCCCTCCATCGCTTTTGAAGAGATGTCCGGCAGCGCCAAGGGCGTTACCGCCGCGAAGGTCAAGGGCCGCAAGTTCATCAAGAACCGTGGCTACGGCGGCCGTATCGGAACTTCCGACCAGGCCAAGAACAAGGGCGTGATGAAGATGATCACGACCTCCTGGAAATCTCTCACCAACGAGCAGATCCTCGCCTGGAACAAAGCTGCCCTGAGCGCAGATGCCAAGTCCATCCTGGGCACCAAGGGCAAGATCTCCGGCCTGAACCTCTTCCAGCGCCTCAACTTCTGGGTCGTGAAGTTGGGCGGCTCCATCCTGACCACTCCTCCTACCCTCTCGGGTGTGGAGACTCCTTCCGAGGCCACCATCGTCTGCACCAGCGCCGCGTTCACCTTCAAACTGAACCAGGCCATCGCCGACAACGGCGGCATCTACCTTATCATCCAGGCTTCCGAAGGCCAGAGCAACGGCGTGAGCCGCGGCTACGGAAAGGCCACCCAGATCAAGGCAGTTGAAGAGCCCACCGATGCCGCCATCGACATCAAGGCCGACTACGAAGCTGCCAAGGGTGTCCTAAGCGCAGGCGCTCCGAAGGTCTTCTTCAAGTACTTCTATGTGGACTCCGCCACCGGCGAGACCTCCGTTCCCATGCAGACCATGGTCAAGTGGGCGCAGACCGAGGCCGATCCGGATCCCGATGAGCCGTAGTCTCTCACCGGCCCGGGGTCCGGTCACCCAACCCCGATTCGTTCCAAAACCATCCAACCTCCGCCATCGCGACGATGCCGGAGGTTTTGTTTTGCCTTGATGCGAAAAAGGCGTCCCGAAGGACGCCTCAATCAATGTCATATCAATAAACTATGGATGACGTACGGGTTGATAACCTTTCCATTTTGCAGGAATAGTCAAATCGAAGTTCTGTGCTACCAAATGAACCGTATCCGGAAGAAGACTCTGCTTAAAACGGCTCTCATAACGCGCTAGCAGAATCGGATTTCCGTTCGCCAACGCTGCCAGGTTGCTGGAATAGTGATTGGGCGGGAAATAGACAAACACCTTTTGTCCAATATGCTGGGCAATCTCCACTGCCGGTATCATATCACTATCGGCTGAAACCACAATCGCGATATCACACTTCTTCTCATAAGCATCGGAAACAATCTGAGTAACGATGCGTGCATCAGTCTCCTTCTCTTCATGTGTGTGGATAATATTGCCACACCTGAAGCACGTGATCTGCTTGCTCAAATAGCTCCCCAGAATCAGCTGAAACTTCGGGTTCTCCTTATTGGCCTGGAAGAACGCATACTGACGAGTGTTCTTTCCCGGATCATTCGTGGGACGAGCAGAGAAATACTTCACAGCCACCAGCTCTTGGCCGGGTTTCATAAACTTCTCAAACAGCTTCACCACATCCAGCCAATAATACTGTTTCCAACGCCGATCCGAGCGAAGGCCATAATAGAAGTTGAAGCCGTCAACGTAGACGATTACTTTCTGTGTGTCCATATTCTATTCTTAAAAAATAAGCCACCCCGAGAGGTGGCAAGCCTTAGCCTTTTTCATCTAAGGGGGATAATAGTGCCACAAATTTAAGCATTTTACTTATAAAACCAAAACTTTTTCTTTAATTCTTCTTGACAAATCTATTTATCCGGCTCTTTCCGCTTCCAGCGATACACCGGTTCGCCGATCTCGGTGAGCATCTGCTCCAGGGTGTGGGTGCGGGAGATGGGATTCCAGTCGATTAGGCCGGGACGGACCACAACAGCTTTGAGGCCGAGGCCATCCAGGTGCCGGAATAGATATTTGAACGGCAGGACGCGGGTTCCGTTCTCCGCGTGAGCGAGCGCGCCACAGTCATCTTTGAGCCCCCACTTTGAGAAGAGCTGCTCCTGCAGAAGGCCGGCATCGATGCGGGCCTGCCGGAGAGCCTGGCTCACGTAACTGGCGCAAGCCCTCATCTCCATCACCTCCCGTTTAGTGGTCCCCCGCTCCCCGAAAATCCCGTCCAAAACTCCGTCATAATCCTCCCCCGAAATTTCCCCTGTCACATGCTGCCAGCGAAGCGCTCGCACAACGGGCATATTTCCGGTACCGGAGGCTTTATGTCTGCGATGCTTTTCGTCCAGGCAGCCATGCAAAATGACGATGGTGTCGCCATTCAAGTAGAAGTACGTCGAATACATATACCCCCGAAGAGCGCTCCGCAGTTCATAAATGGTATCCTTGCAGTCCCTCACGAATGTCACCTTGAAATCCGAAAGCATCTTAAGCAGCAGGATTCCGTACTGGATGCACTGCCGATGATCATTCTCCAGGGTGTCCAGGAACTCCGTGAACTGAGTTCCGCAAACAAGAACCTTCCGGGCACGAACCAAAGCGCATCCATTCCGGAGAACGACCCTATCCTGCGGTTTACCCTCGCCGGCCGGCATGGGCAACAGTTCAGAAATCACATACGGATTGGTCCGCCCCCCGGGCAGCTTGTCCGGCTGCTCCTGATACACCAGCGGATCCCGCTCCACGAACGGAACGCCTTCGATGATGTTGAGGTTCTCATCCACCCGGAACGACTTCTGGCCGAATGACCAGTTGAGGTTCCAGAACACGTCGTCGATGCGCTTATTCTTTAACTTCGCCATCACCCTGGCTCCGGTATAACCATCCCCGCGCATACCCCGAAGACACTCCGATTCGTGGATGATGTCCATATGAGTCTTATGAACGTGCCCCTGGGTGAAGGCATCGCAGATGGGCACCCATTCAGACTGTTTTGTCCGATTGTTAAACAAACAGATTTCTCTGGTTATCCCACAATGACGCAACAGCTCCTGGATCTTCTTGTTGTACGGATCCGGCCGACTACGAGAGAAATGAAACTCAAGCCTGGTTCGCTTCACGATATCAAACGCTATCCGCACCAGCGGCATCTCAATCTCATACGCATACTTCACCTTCTCCTTCTTCCGGATGGCCGTGTGGCAGAAATATATATAAGGTATACCCTCCTTGGACACGAATACGTTTTTCAGTTTCAGTTTCATCAGGTCCTCCCACCGGCAGCCGATGCACATCTGGAGGATGAACGCATTCCGCGCCATAGCCATCCGCTCCGGAACCGGAGCGGCCAGGACCTGCTGGAACTCATCCATCGTGAGCGAGAACGGCTCGCCGATCATCTCGGAATACCATTTCTGCTTTTTCTCTTCCATCCACGGCACATACCCCTCGTACGGAGAACTCTTAATCTCGCCGAACAAAACCAAATCATTCCAAAAAGTCTGAAAGTGAAGCAAGACCTTCCGAAGCGGTTCTTCTTTCAGCTTGCGCTTGGGCCAATACCGGCACTCCGAATAACCTCTGGGATACAAGGCTGCGTATTTGGGATTGGCTGCATACAGATACTCGTCAATGCAGAACTTCTCAAAGTCCACCACCATCTCCGGCGTGAACTCCGCCGGTTTCAGCCCCACGTGCTCCCGGATGACCAGGTATCGCTCCAGCTTCCTCGAGATCTGGTACGTCTCCCGGAACATCTTGTCACTGAACCGGCCGACCTCGTGCTCCTCTTCCAGATACCTGCGGAACCTGCCGACAAGAGAAGACTCCGCCGGCACATCGGAAGCATCTTCCGCCATCTTCTCCTCAACAGCCTTCTTAAAAGATTCATCATCGATGGCAGCGCCAGACTGGACCATTGCCAGGTACACCTCGCTCATCACCGAGCTATACCGGTCAATCTCCTTCTTCAGCTGGATATTGTACTCCTTCACCCCAGGCTGAACCACCCCATCTTTATTGAACGCCTGGAGATCCACGGCCGGAACCATCACAGGGGGCTCCAGCGCCAAGTCCACATTCGCTCCTTCCCGCAGACGGAACCGCAGGGGCACCTCCCCGGTCCGAACATTTACACTCTTATATAATGACACTTTGAACATAACAACAGACAATTACAATTCCACAACACAAGACTTACGATGCTTCTGGCTGCGATAACCCGTCACCGCATCCAGCAGCACAAAACGCATATTCACACCAAACACCAAAGCCCCATCCACCGCCGGCCACACCGACCGAAACTCTGAAAGCACGACCTCAACCGGCGAAGCCGAGCAAGGCCCTGAAGCCAACACCGACTTCCACGGCACCCGAGAGTTCAAGCCACGGCCAGCCTCCACCAGCTGCACCCGACCATACAACCAGTACCGAGACGCTTCCACATACTCCAGCCCGGCTACTGACAAGCGAAGCACCAGGTCTTCGCCCCCAACAACCGCCGACTCCACCGACAGAGCGAACCCCGGGAACGGCTCAAACCGGAGCGGCTCCGGCGAATGCTCCTGCCCCAACGTATAGAACCCGTGATACGCCGACACGAACAGGTTCTGCCCCGAGATCCAGGACGAGTGGTCGAACGGCGGCCGGTGCGGCTCCACATCCCTGGCATACTCATTCCAAATCTCCTGCACCGAATGCGGCACCTCCCGCCAGGCCGCCAATGCCCGGCGATGCACCTCCAGATGCTCCAGCTGCGCCGGGCTCCCCGGGAACCGGACCGACGACCGCTTCACCAGGAACGTCTCCCCCTCCACATGCCTTGCCGTGACGTCCCCGGCAGAGCCGAAGACATCACTGACAAGGATATTCGGACGAAACCGCACCATGGCCACACCCATTTAACAGGTACTACAGACGGGGAAAGGACCAACCAGGGCACCCTCTGAGACTTTTGGGTTGAGGCATAGGAAGTCAACACCTCCACCGACAGACACACGCTCCCCTTCCGGCTTGAACCACCCCGAAGAAGGGCGCAGTAGATTCTCAAACCCATGGAAGTTGTCGATATAGTTCGCCGGATCCGACACCTCATCCCAGTCCACCGCAAACACCACCGTCTCCGGAAGGTCCTGATACTTGAACCGCTTGAACGGCACCTCCGCCATCCACATTGCCAGAATCAACTCCCCGGGCTGCAGCTGCCCCTTGGTGTACGACTCCGGACACGAATGCAGCTCCCGCACCAGCGCAGTCATATTCTCCAGATCCGCCTCACAGTCATACCCATCAATCAAGGTAAAATACCGCAGCACCGTCTCACGAATCTCCGCCAACTTGTCGAAGTCGAACTTCATCACGTCAAACTCCGTCCCGTCCACGAACCCCTCCGGCTGCAAGCCGGCCAGCTCCGGCACCGTCTTGTCCGCCTGCCCAAAGCGCTGGAACAACTGATCATCCCACTTCACATTTGGATACAGTCCACCGACCATCCGGTTACCATTGTACATTGAACCATCACACACGCGATACGTTTTCTCGATCCTACACTTATTCATAGCAAAGTCCTCTAAAAATTAATAGTTACCATTACGCCTGGCCACCGCCCGGCAGATATACCCCTTCCTTTCACGAATGGCCATCAACAACTCCCTGGCAGTTGACGCCCCACAACCCACTACCAGCCCCGACTCCGGAGCCTCGAACGAAGACACACCCAGCGCCCTCCTGTTCATCTCGGACAGGCGGCGCAATCTCTCTTTTCTTTCGACACTTTTCATAGTCTCAATCCTTATGTTTCTACCTACAAGTTACGAAAAATAATTGACATTAACAAATTTATTTTCAATCATTTACAATAATTTCACAACAAAAACAAGTCCCTGAGCAAACAACAAAAAAGCCCTGGCCAGACACCTGACCAGAGCTCCCGCAGCGGCGAAGCCGCTGCCCAAAGTTGTATATATTTACCCCTTTCACCGTCCCCCGGGCGTGGTACTCAGTTCCCATCAGCACTGTCGCCAGGGCGTGCGCCTCCAGATTAGCCTTGGTTGCTGGGAGTCTCGTTGCCTGCAGGATCCTGTGCGGCGGGATTGCGCGCGCCGGCAACGAGTCTCCCAGTGACCAAGGGCGCGGAACGAGCGCAGCGAGTGGAGCGTGGCCCCGGAGGCGGTCTGCGGAATTGTGCGGGAGGACGGCGGGCTCTGGAGCGCCGCGGAAGGGAGACCTTAGGCTCCCTGGAGCAGCGGAAGAGACCGACGATGTGGGAAGGCAGACGGCCTCCGGGGCCTGGGCCGGGACGGCCCAAAAGTGTGAGCGCGCACCAACGCCCAAGCGGGGCACAACCTTCCCCGCGAACAGGCACTGCCCCACGAATAGAAGTACAACGCCTCAACGCTGGCGCGGGCTCCCCCGGCGCAGCCGGGGTCATTAAACCAAGGCAAGCGAGCGCAGCGAGCTGCCTTACCTTGGAGTGGAGACAGCAAAAGCGAGCTGGCCCGCCTGCGGGACTGCTGGCTTTTGATGGCGGAACGACCCAGCACGGGAGCGACGACAAGGAAGTTGCCCACGGGAGCGCAGCGGACGTGGACAACTTCTTTGTCCAAAGCGGGAGTGCCGGAGGCGGCAGGTTGACCGAACCAGCACAAACGCTTCCAACGGGGTACCACCTTCGCACCAGTACGACGCCGATGCGGAGCTGCACTTTGCGGGCGGGGACCCGCAAAGTGCGGGGTTTTGCGACGGGCCAGGGCCGGGGATGGCCCTGGAGCAAAACCCCTTCCTGCCGCCGACTACGACCGGGCGGGGCATACGGAAAACGGTGCTACGATGCTCTGACGGAGCAACTTAACATAACGTCTCGTTGTATAACCCGCAGCAGGCAGGACCTTCGAGCGAGAGATGCCCTTCCCTACTTGACGATGTTCTTTCGGGGCACCACCGTTAATGCGAGGAGTTATACAATGATGCGTTATGTTATGATGCGGATTCCCGGCACCCACGTTTCCACGAAGCACCGACGCAGCCCGGGCGTTCATTGCACCTCCCTGGGGAGGCTGGGAGGGGATGAACCAGCACGGTTGACAGACGCGAAACCTGGAACGAAGGACCGCCAGGGACTGAAGTGGAGGGTTTGGCGGCTGCCTACCGTGACCGCTTTTCCCTTAAAAGTGCGTGAGTAGGGCGCCGGTCTGAAAGACGGGCGCCGCGGGCGGGCCAATGGAGCGTGGCTCGAGCGAGTCTGTGGACGGCTCCGGCGGCCACAGTCTCGCCGGCGCGTGGCAGTAAGAGCGGAAGTCCCCTGGGCGGCGAAGATGCCCAGGGGACTGGAGCCAAGCTGGCGTGACTGGAGGCGGAGACGCATCCGCGAAGCGTGCGGCGGAGCCGGAACGAACGCGAGCTTGACCGCTTTCAGGGTGGGTGGTCGCGGAAGCGTCGGCTGACGAGCCGCAGGAGCGGCAGCTGCGCTTCGGCGACCGGGTGGGCATATAACCGTCGCGCAGCGACACCGCTTTAAATGCACTTCGGGCCAGTTTCAAAGTGAAACTGACCCGAAGGAGCATCTTTCCATCGACCTGCGAAGACCGACAACCGACAAAGCGTATCTCAATTGTTGTCCCATATGAACATTAAAAAGAGGACAGGTTTGGCAAGCCGCGCCTGCCCTCATAACCATTAACCTACAACAGTCGACTCCCCGAAGGGTCTACCAGTAGCAGTGGTTTATTAAAGCTGTAGCCATATAGGTCTACAGTCTGCACTTAGCCCGAGGGCAAGTGCGGCATCCAGAAGGATGCCATCACTCCGTAGAGTGAAAAAGCCACTCATACAGTAGAACCCCGGCGAACCGGGATTAACAAGTCGTTTGGCGGGTTGTCCTCCAGCGAGGTATACCTTTACTCTTGTCCAAACGGATGAGTGGGGCCCTGCACTTCCACAGGGTTACATCTTGAATGTGCTAACACATCCAGTATCTATGCTCAGTTCTTCACAGAACTTTGTTATGCGTTTTTGGTCGGCGTCCGTATGATAGCTGAACTCCCATAGTGTATTATCTTTGACTGATAAACGGAGTTGCTTATAATAATCCATATCCACGGAACCCAACGAACAGCCGATGATGGTTATCTTCTCGATGCTGGACAAGGAATCATAGAACCCCATATGAGCGTCAATGATGCTTCTCGTGTTCTTGAAATTCTCATCATAATACTTCTCCAGACGAGACTCTGCTTCATCTACGGCGTAATATCTGATCGGAAGACGCCAGTTCCCCGTCCAGTCGCTCTCGTGGAAGAATGCGAGGTAGGCCAATTTGTCGTTCTTGAAATAGCGCCCTTTCTTGTCTTTCTGGAAATGTCTGTACCTACGGCGATTCTGGTTTTTATGCTTCCACCTTTCAAAGGCCTCCCAATCATCCGAGTGATGCCCCAACACCAATGAGCCAAACTTGTCTTTCCTATTTCCGTGGATATAGCAAATCCGCTCTGCCGGAATGCCGTATTCACTCTCCAAAAACAGCGTGTAATTGAAATTCAAAAATATGGCCTCAGGGTCCAAGGGTAGCATTCGTTTCCGAAACCCCTTCTCATAATGCAGTGTGTTTACCCAGCGATGGAAATGATACTTCATCTCGAACGTACAAGCATAAACAGCTTGTGAGATATCGTCCAGCGGCGCGAGATATTGCTTATAATCAAAGCCCTCTTCCCCTTCATCGACACGAGGTAATTGCATATCAAGCAAGTCAAATACCTTTTCCCGGTTCAGTTCGCTGAGATTTGTCTCAAAGTCCCGCCAAAGATTGGAGCGGCTCCAGGTCGAGACCGGATACCTAAGATTGTACTCGTCGTGTCGATACTCGTAAGGCTGCAGACACCAAAACCAGCCGACCGGTGTGGAAAAACTCCTCTCCAAAGACCTGGGGCCAAAATACAAGTCGAAATATCCCACAGTCAAAGGACTCCTCCGAAACAAGTATC
Organism: Bacteroidales bacterium UBA4284; assembly: GCA_002395925.1. The sequence goes on along the minus strand of DGVM01000079.1, from coordinate 4,864 downwards.
TCCGGAAACTCTTATATCCTGACTGGGCTCCGTGATACCGGTCAAACCCATTCCCAATCACATACAAATGCTTTGCTGGTCTACCTGAAACATCATAGTGCCGTTGCAAAGTACGTGGAGCAAGTGATCCTCCTTTCTCATAGCAGAACCTGGTCATCTCTTCCACCACCTTCTCCTTAGGCATCGTATACGGGAGAGTAAAAAGGAACGGTTCAATCTTGAACGGCTTCAGATATTTCAGCCCTTCCATCTCGAGCATACCATGGGCCTCTGCAAACCAGCGATATGCGCGCAATACGAAAACACTCTGCTTGTAGTCTTTAGTATTCGTATCGGTCTTGTATCTAAGGCGTCGCGGGACAGGTGGTATCAATGCTTTAATCCTGCCATAGATAACTTTCAACTCGTGCTTTTGGGGAACAGTATAATCCTTCGACTTCCTGACGGCCTGGTAATGTGCCAGAATTCTGTTCCTAAGATTCCCTGCATCCGTTTTATCCCCCACCGCCACATAGAAAGCAATCATTGCCTCCGCCATTTTGAACCGCATCCAAGCAGATTCGTAATCCTTGAACAAATCCGGGACCTCAGATTTGAACAAACTGTCCAATGCGTACGCACATCGGTACATCTTCTCCTCTTTCCCGCTGTTAACCGCAACGTTTAGAGCATGTATCGCCTTGAGCAGCTTTGTTTTGTTCATTTCCTATCCGCCTCTTTTTACTTCTCTTTTGCTCAGTTGTGGGCATTCCTTTTTCAGCACTTTCCGATTCTCACCTCTGCTTCAGATTCTACATGCGTAGCATGCCGCCGCAAAGCGGCACTAGCACGCGCCGATGCTATCCCATAAATAGCTTAATTCCAATTGCGTCTTTCTACGCCCTCCAAATCCTTAGCCAGTATCTCGCCGTCAGAAGTGTGCCAGTAATGATCATAACTCTTATATTGACGGTACTTTTTTCTGAAAATATCCAATGCTGAACGATACTGACTCATCGCAAGCACGACATCACTATTTGAAGGTAACATCTCTTCGTCCAAAACATCCATATATGAGGCCGTTGGCTCATACTCAAGAATGTCCTTAATATCCTTAAGAATCCTGTTTAGGCTCTTTACTTTGCGTTCATTCAACGCAGCGTCAGGATTCTTCTTCGAGAAATCCTTCATCTCCACGTAAGCAGACTCAAGAAAGTCATACAACATGATAAACTTCATAACATCCGCTTTCGAGGGCAAATGCTCACTGGTATTATTCTTTTTTGCCATATTATCAGTCCTCCGTATTCCATTTTTCCATAGAATCCATCCAATCTGAGTTCAAGGGGTTCTTCTCAATTGTTGTATTGGCACCTTTAAACCTATTCATCGCCGTAAGGTACTGCGCCAATATCAATAGCACATCACTATTGAATACCTTGGGGCTGTCTTCAAACTGTTCAAAGTTAGGGAAAGGCTTGTAATCACCTATAAGTCCGTTTATATCCGCCAAAAGTGTATTCACCAGCCCTATCTTAAACTCATTCAAAACGTCGTTGGGATTCTTTTTTGATAAAACCTCAAACTGATTCTTCATAGTCATCAGCTGGTCATGCAACTTGTCGTATAACAAAACATCCTCTTTTTTCATATCCGAACCTGTTTATGCCGGGCATTTCCTGGTAAATTCCACATATTTCATTTTGATTACCTCGATAGGGTCGCGTTGCTTGCTCTCAAACACATTCACCATCAGTTCCAAATCACTGTCATCTAGAATAAGGATACACTTCCTTTGGCCAGACCACAAGTCAATAGTATGTTTCATCACATCTTTCTTGGGCTTGTTGCGGGTCATGATGATTCCGAAAGAGCCAAAGACCGGATTAAGATACCTGTTCAACTGATTGATGTGTTCTTTTGTCACTATCTCTACATTCTTCAACTCCACAACCAACTGACGTGAACCAAACTTCTCTTTCATGTCATTCAGAAAATCGTATGACGTGTTGTTATAGAACACAAGGTCGCGTATCTGCGTCCCGCTTTCAGTTCGGCTCTGCGATTGTGCAAAATCCAGATGCGGATATAGCATTGATGCTAACAAAGGACATAACTCTGCCTCATATTTCTTATCTGCATTTCCATTTTTGCCTGTTGGCAATTTTTTGATAGCAGATAATTTCCTCTTTGCTGAAACCACAGGAATCTGCCCAAACAAAGGATCATTCTTGCAGTCAGAAGCTGTTCTCTCCTTTATCTTAATGTATTCTGTCAGAACATCGAAGTTTTCTCTATTAAAGGTCACCATGTCTATTTCACCTCTTTTCATATCTTCAATGCGGTTCACCAAATAATGATTCAGGTAATCATCATCGTTGAGCCACATTGATTTCCTCAGCCACCTTTTGGGCACTAGCCATAGTACTTGTTTAGTATGTGGGTTGATGGGCAAATCGCAAGTATCGCGCTTTATGCTCATACTCTTTACATCCAAATACTCAATATCACATTTCTCAGAGGGTATCCCATATTGTTTGCATTCCTGAATGGTATAATCAATTAGAAAAGAGCCTAACAGGTTGCACGCAATATCACTAATGCGGTCTTTTGAAATGCCGTTTACCAACAATTGAATCACCTCGGGGTGCTCCAATCCATACTTGTTAATCGCAGGAATTGTTTCGTATAACCCAAGGACTTCTTTTGATAGTCCATCACCTATTCTTTTCCCTTTACGGCTTTTTGAATTACCCAAGCCCACCTCATTACATTCTGATAATCTTTTAAGCAGTTCAACGGCCTTTGCTTGTTGCCCCTCTACATACATTTTACCAAGACTGTTGAATGTTGACTTGAACAATACATGCAGGCCATTATCTTGATAGGATGGTGACCGCCACAGACGAAAAGGATCCACATATAATGGTATATCCTCGTCAAGAAAAGGAATGGCAAAATCCACTTTCCCCTGACTTAAGAAAATGCCATGATAGTCATTCAATCTTGGTCTCACCAAATAATCTAAATCATCCATTTGCACAAAGCGCTGCTTTATATTGTTGTCTCTCCACGAATAGCGACTTTACGTCATTCCCTTCGTATGTCATCTGCATTATCATCCAACATTAAATACCGGCTCTTTCTATTTCAGTGTTTGACCACTTCTCAACTTTGCTATGATAATCTCCATTCCTCGGGAGATATCCAGATGACCGGAAATGCCTTACCCCCTTCCCCAAAAAACTACCGGGAATTCAGTGAAACCTTTATGGCCAAGGTTCAGTTAACTAAGTATTTGACAGTCTTAATTGTTCCCATTTAATGTCTAAATTGTTTTCCTCTGTCATCTTAATAAGATTCCAACCTGACCAATCTACCCCCTCCCAAAGAGTATGCATTGCTACAATCGTTTGAAAATAGTTGCTGGAATTATGAAAGACTTTAAAATAATGATTCATAATACTGCCGCTAAACATATTGATATAGGACCAATCAAATAAGAAAAGAGTGTTCTTATAGCGGGAAACAGATCTCATATATCCCACAACAAGATCAAACAGAACACTGCATCGTTCTGTCCCAGAAAACTGTTCTAAATGCCAGTGACAGTCATCTTCTGCATCATTAATCTTCTGCAGACACACTCGAATCGTTTCGTAAGGATGCTTTCTAACTGTTTCCATCCGAACTTTCTTCACGACATAACTACTTGAGAGATCTGCGCCTTCAATCAGTGCTTTCACGAATTGCCTATCTTTCCCTAACTGACTACCCATCCAATCAATTAGATCTCCCTTTGTCGGTCCATCATAGTCTCTCAAGTACACCACATCAATAGTAAAAGGACAAAAAGCAAGCTCCCTCTCTCCCACCTTATACTTTACTGTTCCATTGTCGATTGTACACGTGACCGACTGCCAAACAGGATTTGAAAGTTCTATCGATAATACGACATGTGTGCCTCGCATACGTTTCACACACTCACCCGTCAGTGCGGCATAAATATATTCAACTAAAACGGATTTGCCTGCTCCATTAGTCCCCTCTATTATTGTGCTCTTTGTGAAATCATAACTCAACCCTGTTTTTAGGATTGGGCTATCGAGGACAACCACTTTCTTTATCCAAAGCAATGGATATGATACGTGACCCAACTCCTCCGATATTTTATGCTCATGCATCTGCTTATAAAGCATCAATGACTCTGCCGGATACTTTATACCCTTTCCTTTATCAACTAATGCATGGTGTTTTCTGCAAAGAAAGATGCCATTCTCGGGTTTTTGCAAATCTTCTTTGCTTAGACTGTGATTACTACGTGGTCCTTTATTCGCGGCCGCATATATATGAGCACATTCCCCAATATTATCAACCAAGTTAGAATCGCCCCCGGGACCAATAAGCGTAGCGTCACATCCAGGAAAACTACACCTATATGCCGCTCTTGCGGAAATAATGCTAACGGTTTCCGGACTAAAATTTGCTCTTTTTGTTCTTGCCATGCAAACAACAATATTATCTGAAAACTATCATCGAAGAAACTCCCAGACGCCTCTCGCGAACTGATTTCTTTCTCTCTCCTAGCTTAACAAACAGCTCTTCCAACTAGCCGCCGCTCCCTAAACGATTCTCTTCACCAACTCCCCTACCGGCTTCCTCTCACCGTGCATAGCCGAAGGCTCACACCCATCCGCAGGATACCCCACATTGATCATCGCCACAAGCTCATAGACTTCAGCGCCCGGGAGGATGTCCCGCAGCAGGGCCGGGTCGAAAGAGCCGACCCAAAGGGTGGAGAGGCCCTCGTTCTCCGCCGCAAGCATCAGATACGTGGCGACGATGGCGGCGTCCACCTCGGCGCCGTTCTTGCCGTCGTAGCGCC
>DGVM01000022.1 GCA_002395925.1 Bacteroidales bacterium UBA4284 | reverse complement strand
GCTACCTTCCGGTCCTGGGGGAATTTTGAGGGAGCTGGTCGTACAGGACTTTCCCGACTGCAAATATACAAAAAAATCAGATACTGTCGAAAATCAGCGGAAGAATGTCATCTACTTTGCCGAATTTCCAGATTTTTTTTGCTCCGACCATGATTACGCTCATGGGTTTGCCGCTTTTGGCCTGGTACTGGGCCATGACCTGACGACATGCACCGCATGGAGTTGCCGGCTCTTCCGTAAGCTTTCCGTAAAGCCCGCCGCAGATGGCTATGCTCTGCATTTCCTTGTCGGGGTATTTGGCCCCGGCTGCAAACAGAGCCGTCCTTTCTGCGCACAGACCGGAGGGGAAGGCTGCGTTTTCCTGGTTTGCTCCGCTCATGATTTCGCCGTTTGAAAGGCGGACTGCCGCGCCCACGTTGAAGTGGGAATACGGAGCGTACGACCCTCTCATGCCGTCGATCGCGGCCATGGCGAGTTCGCGGTCGGAGGGGCTGAGTTCGGCGAGGCTGTCGAACTCCTCGAAGTCTATGGTTATGTGTTTATTTATCATATGGTTGTAAATTGTTTCTTGAGACTCTCAATCTTGCTGTCGGCATCGTTCCCCTTGGCCCCGAAGTAGAATTTGATCTTCGGCTCGGTGCCGGAAGGCCTTACGGATACCACGTCGCCGGCCTCGTCGAAGAACTGGAGTACGTTTGACGAAGGCTGCCCGGTGAGCTCGGGCTTGAGATAGTCCACCACCTTGGTGACGGGGGAGCCGCAGAGCTCCGCGGGCGGATTGGTACGCAGACGCTCCATTATCGCGGCAATCTCGCGGGTGCCCTCGATGCCCTTGCGCACCAGGCTCACGAGCCCTTCCTTGCGGTAGCCGAATTCGGCATATATCTTCTGGAGGAGGCCGTACATGCTAAGGCCTTTCGATGCTGCCCAGGCGGCGCACTCGGCCACCATCATGCAGGTGACGGGGGCGTCCTTGTCGCGTACGAACTGCCCGATGTTGAAGCCGTAGCTCTCTTCTCCTCCGCAGACGAATTCCTCTCCGAGGGCCTCGCGTTCCTTGACCACTGCGGCTATGTACTTGAAGCCGGTGAGGACGTTGTAAACGGGGACGTCGAAACTGCGGCAGATGTCGGATATGAGTTCCGTGGTGACGATGGTCTTGACTACGTATTTGCCGCTGCCGAGGGTGCCGAGTTCGCGCCTGCGGGTGAGGATGTAATACGTGAGGAGCGATGCGGTCTGGTTGCCGTTGAGCAGCACCATGCGGCCCTGGTCGTCGCGGACCGCTATGCCGACTCGGTCGGCGTCGGGGTCGGTGCCGATCACCAGGTCGGCGCCGGTCTGCTCAGCCTTTTCGAGGGCGAGCTTGAGAGCGGCGGGTTCCTCGGGATTGGGCGAGACGACGGTAGGGAAGTCGCCGTCGGACAGATCCTGCTCGGGGACGTGTATGACCTCTCCGAAACCGGCGCGGCGCAGGATTTCCGGTACCAGGCGCACTCCGCAGCCGTGAAGGGGAGTGTAAACTATCTTGAGCTTCTTGCCGAAGGATGCGGCCTGCTCGGGGAGGAGGCGCAGCGACAGCAGGTCACGGAGATACTGCTCGTCCACATCGGCGCCCATGGCCTCGATTTCGCCGCAGCGCAGCCCGGCTTCGAATTTGACCTGGGAAGGGTCGGTGATCTTGGCGACCTCGGCGACAATCTCTTTATCGACCGGAGACGTCACCTGTCCGCCGTCGGACCAGGAGACCTTGTAGCCGTTGTATTCCTTGGGATTGTGGGAGGCGGTGATCATGATGCCTGCCACGGCGCCCTTGAGGCGGACGGCGTAGCTCATCTCTGGGGTGGGACGGATGTTGTCGAAGATGAAGACATGTATGCCGTTGGCCGAAAGGACCTTTGCCGCGATGCGCGCGAATTCCTTGCTGCCGTTGCGGGAGTCGAACGAGATTACTACCCGCAGGTCGCTGCCTTCACAATGGCTAAGGATATAGTTTGCAAGGCCCTGGGTGGCCATTCCGACCGTGTACTGGTTCATGCGGTTGGTGCCTACGCCCATGATTCCGCGCAGGCCTCCGGTGCCGAATTCGAGGTTCTTGTAAAAAGCATCCTCAAAGCCCGCGGGGTCTTCCGAGCGGAGTTTGAGGATCTGCATCTTGGTGGACTGGTCGAAGAAATCGGAGTCGAGCCAGCTCTGGGCTTTGAGTTCGTATTCTTTCATATTTCTGTGCAAGTTTCGTTCTTGGTCTCGAACACCCTTCCGGGGTAGCGCTGCAGGATGTTCCGGTTGTGGGTCACCATGACTATTGCGGTCCCCCTGTCGCGGTTTATCTGCATGAGCAGGTCGAGTATTCCGGTAGCCGTTTCGGAGTCGAGGTTGCCGGTGGGTTCGTCGGCTATTATGACTTCGGGCTCGTTGAGGATGGCCCTGGCTATCGCTATTCGCTGCTGCTCGCCGCCGGACAGCTGATGGGGCATCTTGTGGGCCTTGGTCTGCATTCCTACAGCCTCGAGGACATCCTGGATGCGCTTGTCCATGGCGGTGCGGTCCTTCCAGCCGGTGGAGCGGAGTACGAATTCCAGGTTGGCCTCGACGTTGCGGTCGAGCAGTAGCTGGAAATCCTGGAATACCACTCCGAGGCGCCTGCGGAGCATGGGAATGTCGCGGGAACGTATCACGGCGAGGTCGAAACCGCATACGGAACCTTCTCCGGAGAGGAGTGGGTTCTCCGCTATGATGGTGCGGATGATGGAGGTCTTTCCGGTGCCGACTTTGCCTACGATGTAAACGACGTCGCCCTCCCGGACTTCCATGTTGAGACCATAGACTACCGTGCTTTCGCCGCTGGTGATGTCAGCATCTTTGAAAAAGATGACATTTTTCATAAAAAACTGTCCTTATGTTCTGCAAATATAACTTAATTTGAGTAAATTTGTAAGTTAAATTGTAATTTTATGCGAGTGAGACTATTATTGGCCGCCGTACTGCTCTCCGCAGCCCTTTACGCTGCGCCCGACGAGCGCACCGGGATTTACCGGGAGGCGGTTAACCTCTACAACCACGGAATGTACGAAAGGGCAGCGACCCTGCTGGACAAGATTCCCGGCGACCCCATGAGCGACGGCTACGCCCTGCTCTGCGCCATAAAGATGCAGAGCGAGGGCTTTGAGCAGAAGCTCGCCGACTATGAGCGCGACTGGCGCAAGTCCAGCATTTCCAATCTTATAGATTACGAATATGCACTCGTGCTGTTCGACCGTGGACGGTACGCCGAGGCCGCCGGACGCTTTGCCGGCGTAGAAAAGAAATACCTCGACGAATCGGCCTGGCAGGAGCTTGCCTTCAAGAAAGGCTATGCCTTCTTCAGCCGCGGCCTTTACAGCGAGGCGCGTCCTTGCTTTTACGAGGTTGAGGACCTTCCCATGTCGGATTACAAGGCTCCGTCCCGATATGCCCTCGGATACATGAGCTACTGCGAAAAGGATTTCGGAACGGCGCGCAAATGGTTCGAACTTGCGGCTACCGACCCCCGTTTTGCCGCCATATCCGCTTTCTATCTGGTTGACTGTCACTTCATGCAGAAGGACTACGACTACGTGATTGCGGAAGGCGAGCGCATCTTCCCCGACGAACCGGGAGTGAGGCAGGCGCACCTTGCACGCATCATCTCCGAATCATGCCTCGTAAAGGGCGACAAACAGAAGGCCAAGGAGTATTATGCGGCGACCTCCAAAGAAAACATGGGACGCTCCGACTACTTCTACGCAGGCTCCGTCCTCTATGCTGTAGATGACTTCAAGGGCGCGGTGGCCAACTACACCAAGATGACCGACCGAAGCGACTCGCTGGGCCAGATTGCCAATTACCAGCTGGCCAACGCATATCTGCATACAGGCAACAACATCGCCGCCATGAATTCCTTCCGCGATGCTTCTGCGGCTTCATGGAACCCCGTCATGCAGGAGGACGCCCTGTTCAACTACGCCAAGCTCGCATTCGACCTCAACAAGGATACGGCTCCTTTCGGCCGTTACATCGACACTTACAACACCTCGCGCCGCGGCGACGAAATCTACGGCTACATGGCCCTCGCATCCCTGTACAACCGCGATTATGCTGGCGCCGTAGAGGCTTACGACAAGATCGACGCCCTCGACCCCGGTCAGCAGAACAATTACATCAAGGCTTACTATCTCCGTGGCGTTCAGCTCGTTGAGAGCGGCTCCTATACCGACGCCATCCCTTGCTTCCGCGCCGCCGCTTACTACCTTCCCAAGCACAGTCCGCTGGGGCAGATGGCCCGCTACTGGCAGGCGGAATCTGCTTACCGCAGCGAGAATTACGGCGAGGCGGCCCGCCTGTTCGCCGACCTTTACAACGTCTCGGCGCTTGACGGCAAGACCGAAGGCGAACTCCTGCCGTACAATACGGCCTACTCTCACATGCAGGCCAAGGAGTATCCTCAGGCAATACGCTGGTTCGACATTTACCTGAGCGAAGGCGGGCAGACCTGCCGCAAAGATGCGTTCGTGCGCAGGGGCGACTGCTATTTCGCCTCCAAGGATTACGCGGGCGCAATCACCGCATACCGTGCCGCCATCAAGGAAATCCCCGTCAAGGAAGACATTTATCCCTATAGCCAGCTGGCCCTTTCTTACGGCCTGTCCGGCGACAAGAACGCCAAGGCGGACGTGCTTGCGTATGTGCTGCATGCCGATCCCCAGACTCCCATGTACGCAGAAGGTCTGTACGAACTGGGCCGCGCCAACATGGACATCTCCGACAATTCCAAGGCTCTCGAGGCGTTTACGCTGCTGCGCGACAACGCCGCCGACCGCGAAACCAGGGCCAAGGCCCTCATAGGCATTGGCATGGTTTGCCGCAACATGTCCGATTACAACGGGGCCCTGGCCGCCTACAAGGAGGTCGTCTCCCTGCTGCCCGGTTCCGATTATTCCGAGGATGCCCTTTATGCGATAGAAAGCATCTTCCAGACCCTCGGACAGCCCGAGAAGTATCTGGAATACATAGAATCCAACAACCTTGCGGCCGGCAAGTCCGACTCCGACAAGGAGCAGCTCTACTTCGACACCGCAGAGCAGGTGTTCCTGTCCGGCAATTACGTGCAGGCCGCCTCGTCGCTGCAGAAGTACCTCGACACCTATCCATACGGAACCCGCCGCACCAGCGCCCTCTTCTACCTCGCGGAA
>DGVM01000026.1 GCA_002395925.1 Bacteroidales bacterium UBA4284 | reverse complement strand
AGTGTTTCATATCAGCATATGCTGGCAAATCCCGATTTGTCGGTGTAAAATTACTCATTTTCCTCGACATGCTCAAACCGGAGGTCGCTCCAGTCGTGTTGTCGGCGGGGCCGCCAACACCACTTCCGCTCCGTCGGCGCTTGAGACCTATGCAGCGGACAAGCCGCTGCACAAGTCTCACGGCTCCACAGACTCTGTCATTTGGGCCGTCCGGACTTCGTCCTCCCTGCCCAAACGCCAGAGACTGTTCCACCGCCGCGCCTCTCACCGCCCGGCAGTCAGGTAAACCTGCCTGCCCGGCTATCCTACGCTTTCCTTACGAACTTTGCGGCTTCGGGGTGGCGCTCCAAATAGTCCTCCAGAAGGGTGTTGATAATCTCATACATCCTGGGATTGTCGCTGACGCCGGTATTGTTCATCCATAATCCCAGAAGGCAGATCCGGGTATGCAGGTCCCCGGGGATAGAAACCGTCCTGCGGGTAGCATCCTGCTTTTCCTTATTCACCGCCTGTTCCTTCACGGGTTTGGGTGCTGCCTTTTCCTGCTGGAAATTCTCATCCAGTCCCAGCACTCTTTTGAAATCGTCCAGTTGTGTCATGGCTTTATTCGTTTACTCGTTTACGCACTTACTCAATTACTCAATGACTCGTTTACTCAAATGCTCATTTACGCTTTTATTCATTTACCCTTTTACTCATTTGTGCGCCTGCTCATTTACGCGTTTACGCATTTGCAATTCTGCGCAAATGTAACTATAATTTTGCATATCGTAAACAATTATTTTGCGTTAGTAAGAAATATTTTGCTATCTTTGCAACGCAGACCAAAGGGGTAAAAGTGTTTGACCTTAGGGGCAAACTGCGAGATGGGCGTTCGTGTCACGAACGCGAGGCCCGGTCCCCGGTCCATCTCGTGCGCCTGCGGCGGACAGGGCTCGCTCCGGAGTCGCTCGCTTTTGGGCTGCGCCCATTTAGTGTTAGAGGAGATAGAACTGTGAGTAAGATTAGAAAACACTATGTGAATGTCCGGTTTTCGGACAATGAGTTTGAGAAACTCAACGCACAAATGATTCTGGAGGGATACCGGAATCGTTCCAAATATATCAGGGAGACCCTTCTGGTCAAACGAATCCAGCGGCGTAATTTCCGCCGCACGGAGGCAAACATCACCAAGCAGCTGGCTCTTCTGAAGGCGGAGATTGTCCGCATAGGCAACAACTATAATCAGAAGGTAAAGGCACTGAACACGCTGGCTAAACTTCGTGATAAGAGCGGCCGTCCGGTCGTGACGGCCGGGATGGTCCGCACCGATCTGGCGGATATGAAGGCCATGATGAACGAGATTCTGGAAAAGGTCCGACTCGTAGAGGAGGACGTTCAATAAATTTCAAACTTAATCAAAACCGTTATGCAAAACATTTTCATTACCGGGAATCTCGCCGCAGACTGCGAGATTGTCAAAGGAAAGGACGATGCCGAGTTCGTCCGCTTCAACGTGGCCGTAAACGATGCCAAGGCTGGCAACGATGAAAAGCCCACGTACTACAACTGCCGCATGGCCAAGACCGGCCTGGCCGACTACCTCAAGAAGGGACGCTACGTGTCCGTGAGCGGAAGGCTCAAGGTGTCCACCAACGTCAAGGAGGACAAGACCTACGTGAATCTGGACGTGTGGGTGTCGAATATCGACCTTGCGCCCGCCGGGAAGGATTGAATCCTGCGGGAATTCTCCATCGACTTCCGGGTCCTGCAATGGTAGTCAAGATCAAGCCGCCTGCACCGAGTTGCAGCTCGGCCATCCAGTACAATGAGAAGAAGGTCGCCGAGGGTAAGGCCGAGGTGATCTTCTCCTCTAAGATTGTGAACCCGAAGAATCCGATGGAAACCTTCTCCGTCTATGAGCGCGGGAGCCGTCGCTGCGAAAAGATGTCTTTTCATGCCTCTATCAATCCGGCAAAGGCGGACAATATGACGCAGGAGAAGGTTATCGCTTTTACAAAAGAGCTTATGGAGCGCCTTGGTTACGGGAATCAACCTTATATCATATACAGGCACGACGATATCGACCGGGTGCATTATCATCTAGTGTCGGTCCGGGTGGATGAGAACGGGCGTAAGATTCCCGACAGGCAGGAAGGACGGCGCTGCAATAAAATCATGAAGGAGCTGGAGCAGAAGTACGGCTTTACCGTCGGTCTGGCGGATAAGCCGGTCAAAGAGACGAAAGCTGACGGGAAGAAGGCCGAGGAGACCAAGGATATGGGAGAAGCCAAAGAGAAGGATGACTGCCCGAAGAAAGTGGACTACCAGCGTTTTGACCCCAAGCGGGGCGAGTATATGAAGCAGATGGAGGAACTGGTGGCCCAGGCGATGAAATACTATTTCATCACCACGGAGCAGTTCAAGATGCTGATGCGCGAGTTCGGCGTGGAAGTGGGACACGCCAAGGTTGGGCGGAAAATCTATCTGACCTTTACCGGCATCGATCCGAAGACGCAGCACAAATGCACGGCGCCCATTATCGGCAAGGACCTGAATGCCGCTTCACTGGAGGATGTGCGCCAGCGTGCGATGGATTGTAGGAAAGAGCTGCGCACGAAGGAGGGCAAACGGGCGGCGAATCTGGCCCGGGTGGCATTGGAGCACGGAACGTCGGAACTGCACACCAGAAGAATCCTCCGAAAGTTCAATATCGGTCTGAAGCTTTCCAAGTCTAAGGACGGGAAAATCTTTGGAGTGACGCTTATCGACCACCAGACACGGTGCGTATTCAAGGTAAGCGACCTTCACGGCATCAGTGCTGCGGAGTTCGAGAAGGCCAGGGCAGAGAAATGGCCTCCGGAGGAAGGAAAGAAAGAGGAAAACGCTGAAAAAGAAAAAAGCGCTGCAGAGGAGGCGGCCGACCTCTTCGTGGCGGCGCTGGGTGCGGAAAGGAGCCGCCGGGGTGAGGATGAGGCAATAATGAAAAAGGGGCGAAGGGGACCCAATTGATATGGAGGCAAAGACAAAACCGATGTATTCGATGTTCCTGCTGCTGTCGGGCGGGATTCTGGCGCTGATACTATACTACTATGCGTATCCCTTCTGGACAGCGGTGGGACTGCGTTCCGGAATGACGGATTCACTGATGCTGGATGTGCACCGGTCAGGGGTATTCCGGTCTCAGCTGTCAGTAAAGTTCGTCTGTCTGTTTTTTACCACGCTGTCGGTGGTAGTGCGGAGCGGCAGTTCCAAGCAGTCATCCTGGCTGGAGATTCTGCTGCCGCTTCTGGCCGGGCTGCTGCTGTTCTTTGGTGCTCAGCTCTGCGGCAACGGCTGGCTCTATGTGTTCCTGACGCTGGCCGGTTATGTGATGTATCTGGTGGGAGCCATCCTGCTGGGGAGGATGGTGCGGAGTTTCGATGCCCATCTTCCCGAGTATTGGGACACGTTCGAACAATGCAGGGAGCTGATTGAGAACGAGTACAGTGTCAATATTCCTATGACCTACCAGTATGAGGGAAAACTCCATAACGGCTATATCAATTGCGTGGCTCCGCAGCGCGGATGTATGGTCATCGGCACCCCCGGTTCCGGTAAGACGGCCAGCATCTACGCCGCCTTCATCCGGCAGATGATGCAGAAGGGCTACGCGATGTTTGTCTACGACTACAAGTATCCCAGCCTGACCCGTCTGGTGATGAACGAGCTGCTGGACAACTACGGCTGCTATGACATCAAGCCCAAGCTCTATATCGTCAATTTCGATGACCCGTTGCACTCGCACCGCTTCAATCCCATCCATCCCAGATATCTGACCGACCCCGTGGATGCCACGGAGATTGCAGAAGTCATACTGAAAAACGCCAACCGGGAGAATGCCAAGGGGGACGATTTCTTCTCGCTGTCGGCCCGGTGCTATGTGGACCTTCTCATCTGGTTCCTGAAGATTTACGACGGTGGCCGCTACTGCACCTTCCCGCATCTGATTGAACTCATGGGGCAGGATTACCGCTCTGTATTTGAGATTCTGAAGAAGTTCGACGAGCTGGAAGTCAAGCGCAACACCTTTGCCGATGCCATCAAGGACCAGGCGTTCGAACAACTGCAGGGCCAGATAGCTTCGGCCCGCGTTCCGCTGAACCGATTTGCCTCGAAAACCCTCTACTGGACGCTTTCTGGGGATGATTTCTCGCTGGATATCAACAACCCGGACCAGCCAAAAATCATCTGTGTGGGCAACAATCCCAGGCGCCAGAGCGTGTATGGAACTACGCTGGCAATGCTGATGAGCCAGCTTTTCAAGATTATCAATGTGCCGGGGAAACGCCATTCGGCCGTTCTCGTCGACGAACTGCCCACCATCTATCTGAAGGGGCTGGACAACCTTATCAATACCGCGCGCGAGAACAAGGTGGCCGTAGTCATCGGCGCTCAGGACAAGTCTCAGCTGGTCAAGGACTATGACCAGAAGGAGTCTGAAGTAATCTTCAATACGGTGGGAAATGTGTTTTCGGGAGCCGTCAAAGGGAAGACGGCTGAGACGCTCAGTAAGTCCTTCGGCAAGGTGGAAAGAGAGATGCGCTCCTACCAGGAGGGCGCATCCAGTGACCATGTCACATATTCGTATCAATTGAGGGACGTGCTGCCCCCGAATAAGATTGAAGCCCTTTCACAGGGCTCCTTTTGCGGCTATGTAGCCGATACTTTTCAGCAGAAAGTCAATCCGAAAATCTTCTGCGGGGAGGTGAAGGCCTGCGGGAAACCGCGCCATAACGAGCAGGTGCCGCAAATCCTCCAGATGACGCCGGAACAGATGGAGGCGGAAGTGGAGAAGAACTACCAGAAGATCCGCCTGGACATCGTGAACCTGCTCTTCAAGGAGCAGAACAATTCGGATTAGTCTTCGTCCTTCTCAACCTTCTCCCAGCTCCATACGAACTTGTAGCCCGCGGCTGCAGCCATCTCTTCCATATCCTTCATGGAGCAGTTGTCTCGAACGAAACGGGTGCTGATGCCCTGACGGCTAAGGCCCAGACGGTCGGCGAGGTTTGCGATGGAGATGCCTTCCTGGAAGAGATACATCAGTACCGGGGCCAGCCTCTTGCCGCGCTTGGGACCATACTGGATGGGCATTTTGCGCTGATAGTTGGGGCGCTTTTTGACTTCTTTCTCCTGCACGGGAGCGGCTTCCGTTTCAACTTTCTTTGCCATATACTTGCAAAAATCAAATTAATTGTCTTATCTTTGCGTAAACAATTTGTTTACGCTTGTAAAATTATATTTGTCTTAATCCGACTATTGGTCGAATATGGACGCGATAACCTTTACAAAGGTAAGCAAATTTTTGACAAAATACGATATTTTGCGACAAAATTCGACAAACTTTTGCTGAAATGTTCCAGAAGGAGATATACAACTACCCGATAGACAAGGTTATGGAGGCCCTTGGCTGCCGCAAGGGCGCCGGGAAGGACATGTGGTTCTCGCCCCTTCGGGAAGAGTCCGAGGCCTCGTTCCATATCGACCGGAACAAGAACCTCTGGTACGACCACGGCACCGGGGACGGAGGGAGCATCATCAAGCTGATCATGATGGTAAAGCACTGCGGCTGCCGAGAGGCGGAGAACTATGTCAAGGCCCTTGACCCGTCGGCTGTCCCTGCCCAGCAGACCAGCTATCGGCCAAATGCTGCCACAGCCACGGGCAGCAAATGCGAAATCAGAAGGGTCCGTGATATCAGGAGCGATTATCTGAAAAACTATCTCTCGTCCCGGAAGATTCCACTGGAGCTGGCCCGAAAATACCTCAAGGAGATTATCGTCTATAATCCGCAGAAGGGCTTGAACTTCACGCTGGTGGGAATTCCGAACAATGCCGGAGCCTGGGCTATGTCTGCACCCAGCGGCTATAAGTCCACCAACAAGGCCGATGTTACCACTATAAGTAATGAGGGGACGTTCAGTCAGAAACCGGGCGCGAAAAGCGTTGTCGTCTTCGAAGGTTTCTGGGATTTTCTTTCCTGGCAGGTGATGCAGGGCAGCACCAGGCCCTCCTGTGATGTGGTAGTGCTGAATTCCGTTAACAACCTCAGGAAAGCTATGGACTATATCGGCAAACACGACAAAATAACCGGCTTCCTGGACAACGACGAGGCCGGTCAGAAGTGTCAGTCTGCACTGGAAAAGGCTTTCCCGGGCAGGGTGACGGATATGTCCGACCTGTATGGCAAGTACAAGGACCTCAATGAAATGCTCCAGGACTCCCGGGGCTATACCGCCGAAATGAAATTATCGCCGAGCATATGACACCAAGCGACAAAAACGACATCGCCCGCCAGCTGGAACGGCTGGCCGACGAAGTGAAGGATCTGAAGATGGGGCTGAGTGCCCACAAGCCGGTCTATACCAATTCCGAGCTGATGAAGCTGCTGGACACGTCCACCGCCACCATCAAGAAATGGCGGGACGCCGGCCTGCTGGGTTATTCAC
>DGVM01000133.1:1816-4199 GCA_002395925.1 Bacteroidales bacterium UBA4284 | reverse complement strand
AGTAGGCGTTGCAGCTCATCATCACGGCCTCTTCGAGACGCAGGGGGCTCCTGTGGCCGTGGCATCCCAGTTTCCTCGTCTTGGTATAGTAATAGCCCCTGTTGCAGGGATACTGATACCAGGGCTCGAGCACTCCTTCCTGAAGTCCGATGAGGCCGTTCACCAGCTTGAAGACGGATCCGGGGGGATAGGATGCCTGCACGGTGCGGTTGAACATTGGCCTCCCGGGATCCTTCGCGAGCCGGGCGTAGTTGGCGCCCATGTTGGAGAGGACGTCCACGTCGATGCCGGGGCTGGACACCATCGCCAGTATTTCTCCGGTGGACGGCTCGAGTGCGATCAGACTGCCTTTCTTGCCGTGCATCAGTTCCTGCCCGTACTGCTGCAGATGCGCATCGATGGTGGTAACGATGTTCTTCCCGGGCACGGCTTCCTTGTCGAATTCTCCGTCCTTGTAGGAAGCCTGCACCTTGTTGCGGGAGTCTCTCAGGTAGACGTGATAACCCTTCTCGCCGCGAAGGTCTTTCTCCCTTGCCGCCTCCAGGCCCGTCTTGCCTATATAGTCCCCGCTCTTGTATACTTCCGGTTCCTTCTCTATCTCCCTGTCGTTCACCTCCGAAACATAGCCGAGCAGGTTCCCGCCGGCATTGAAGGGATATTCCCTCACGGTTCGCACCTGCCCGCGGAATCCGGGAAAATCATAGGCGCGCTCTGCGAACTTCATGTATTTCTCGACGCTGACCTGCTTTGCGAACTGCAGGGTCTGCCAGCCGATGCGCGAACGGTATTTCCTGTAGTATGCCATCTGCTCCCGCACCCAGAGAGTGTCCAGGTCGAGGGCCTCCGCAAGCGCCAGGGTGTCGAAAGCCGTCACTTCGCGCGGAGTGACCAGGATGTCGTAGCAGATGCGGTTGCCCACCAGCACCTCTCCGTTGCGGTCGTAAACTATTCCGCGCGGCGGATAGATGGTATGGTAGACCATGGAATTGTTGTTGGCGTCCCTCTTGTAGGAATCGTCCACTATCTGGATTGCGAACAGACGCACCAGGAGGATGAGGATTACTGCCCAGAGGCCGATCAGGAGCCTGTCGCTGCGTCTCAGTTCCATCTGTCTGCCTCCCTCGGAGCAAGCACTCCGGCAACATAATAGGAAACGGCGGAGCTCAAGGCGACGGAAACAAGCAGGCGCACTGCCATGAAGGAAACACTGCGGGTGCCTGCGCAGTCTACGGGAATGAAGACGGCGAAAAACAGGGTAGTGGCCAGCAGGATGGCCAGGAGCACTTTGCCTCCCCCCTGTTTATGGATGGAGATGTCTTCCTGCCGGGACAGCAATTCGGAACCGAAAACCAGGCGGATGAGACGGTTGCGGGCCAGGGCGACCGGAAGGAGCGCGCAAATGTTCAGCCCGAGCATCCCGTTCGTGAAGAAATCCACCGCCAGGGCGCTGACGAAGGCGATGACCAGCAGGCGCGTGGTGCTGTAGGTGATGGGAAGACTCAGTATCATCACCGGCAGGAAACAGATTATGACATACTGCGAAAGATTGAGCAGGTCTCCCAGAACGATCTGTATGGCCAGCAGGATCAGGTAGGTGAGGATGTAACGCTGTCTCATTTGCCCGCCTCCTTTTCCACCGCTTCGATCTCGGCCTTGTCAAGATTCTCGGTGATTATCACGTAGCGCAAGGCGGAGAAATCCTGGAACAGCTTGACGCTCACTTCGTTGGTGCTGCCGTCAACCTGACGGATGCGGCCGGTCGTCCCGACAGGGATGTCGGCGGGGAATACCGAGGAGAAACCGCTGGTCCAGACAGTGTCGCCCGGCGAGATCTGCTGATGCAGGGGGAGTCCGCGCATGATGGCTCCGTCCGTATGGCGGCCGTCCCACTCGAGAGGTGCGACCAGCCCCGTCAAACCGATCCTGGCGCTGACGCTCATTCGCGGATTCATGAGTGTGATGCCGTAGGAATAATGCTTGCCCACGGAACTCACCACGCCGATCACTCCGCTGGTTGTGACTATCCCTGTCTGCGGCCTGACGCCGTCTTCCGTACCCTTGTTGAGGATGATGTAATTGTGCTGAGTGTTGCGGCTGGCCTTAACTATGGTCGCGGGAATCATCTTGAAGTTGCCGACCTTGCTGTCGTAGATGTGATTCTCGCGGTAGGAAAGATCTCTCTGCCCGAATTCCCGCACCAGCGCCGACAATTCGATGTTTTCGGCGGCGAGCTTTTTGTTCTGCCTGTCGAGGGTGAAGTAATTGCGAATTCTCTCCCCGGCGCTCCATATCGAGGCGTGTACGCGGTGCGACGCCCTGTTTATCCAGATATTCTGCAGGGAAGAACTGTGGCCCAGCATAACGATTGCGGCAATCTCCAATG
>DGVM01000133.1:0-1760 GCA_002395925.1 Bacteroidales bacterium UBA4284 | reverse complement strand
TACGAAGACTGCCGCGCTCAGGATGTCGGAACCAAATTTTTTCCTCTCGACGGCCATTTGCTACCTCATCAGGAAAGGATAACTGTCGGTGTTCTTGAGAGCCATGCAAGTGCCGCGGCCCACTGCGTGGAGAGGGTCTTCGGCGACATGGAAGGGGATGTTGACCTTGTCGGTCAGGCGTTTGTCCAGACCGCGCAGCAGTGCGCCGCCGCCGGAGAGGAAGATGCCGTTCTCCACGATGTCGGAGTACAGCTCCGGAGGAGTCTGCTCAAGCACGTGGAGGATGGAAGTCTCGATCTTGGCGATGGACTTGTCCAAGCAGTGCGCGATCTCGTCGTGGGTGATGGTGGCTTCCACAGGATGGGCGGTCATCAGGTTCGGACCGCGCACGATGAAAGGCTCCGGCGCCTCGTCGAGGTCCGGAATTACGGCTCCCACGGCGATCTTGATCTTTTCGGCGGTGATTTCACCGACCTTTATGTTGTGCTGCTGGCGGAGATAGTACTGGATGTCGGATGTGAAGACGTCGCCCGCGGTGCGGATGCTGTCCTGGATTACCAGGCCTCCGAGGGAGATGACTGCGATTTCGGTGGTGCCGCCGCCTATGTCGACCACCATGCTTCCCTTGGGCGCCAGCACCTCCAGCCCTATACCGAGGGCGGATGCCATCGGCTCGTGGATGAGGTATACGTCGCGCCCGCCGGCGTGCTCGGAAGAGTCGCGGACGGCGCGGATTTCAACTTCGGTGGACCCGGAGGGGATGCCGACCACCACCTTGAGGTTGGGGGTGAAGAGGCTGTGACGCTTGCTGTTCACCTGCTTGATGAACCCGCGGATCATCATTTCGGCGGCGTTGAAGTCGGCGATCACGCCGTCGCGCAGAGGACGGATGGTCTTGATGCCGGGGTTGGTACGCTCCTGCATCAGTTTGGCCTTCTGCCCTATGGCGATGCACTTGTTGGTATTGTTGTCGATGGCTACGATGCTCGGCTCGTCCAGCACGATTTCGTCATTCTGGTAGATGACGGTATTGGCCGTTCCGAGGTCGATTGCCAGTTCTTGATTCAAAAAAGAAAATGCCATTTCCGATACTCAAATATTTAGTCAAACAAATATAAGAATTTTAGTTAATTTTGCCATTGGTTTCTGCACAATATGGAAAGAAAAAAGTATGTGATATTCACTGCGGGCGGCAGCGGCACCAGGATGAAGAGCGCCGAACCCAAGCAGTTCCTGCTTCTGGACGGCCTCCCCGTGCTGCACAGGAGCATACTTGCCTTTGTGGACGCCTGCCCCGACGTGAAAGTGGTCACGGTCCTTCCCAGGGAGCATATTTCCCTCTGGGAGGATCTCTGCACCAAATATCCCCTCGATGTGCCTCAGCGCATAGTCGAAGGCGGCATCACCCGTTTCCACAGCGTGAAGAACGCCCTTGCCAAGGTGCCGGACGGCGTGGTGGTGGCCGTACACGACGGAGTGAGGCCGCTTGTCAGCGGAGCACTGATCAAAGAGATGTTTTCGCAGATGCGCAGTTGCCGCGCTCTGATTCCGGTGCTCCCCGTGACGGATACGCTGAAGAGCCTAATGCGCAACTCCGACGGCCGCATAGTCGCTACCGGCGACCCGGATCCCGACCGCAGCCGGGTGTTCGGGGCCCAGACGCCCCAGATGTTCCTGTCCGAGGAACTGCGTGCGGCTTATGAACTTCCCTACGACCTGTCCTACACCGACGACGCTTCGGTGGCTGCCAGATACGGAAT
>DGVM01000035.1:7813-10633 GCA_002395925.1 Bacteroidales bacterium UBA4284 | reverse complement strand
CGCCCTTGCCAAGCTCAGCTTCAAGATCAAGGCTAACTTCATCGAGTACACCGACGCCACTACCGGCACCACCACCAAATGGGAGGTTACCGTCAACAGCGCCAAGATCAACGGCTTCAAGAGCACCGGCGACTGCGCCCTCACTCTCAACGCTGACGGCAAGAGCTGGGACAAGCCCGTGACCACCGTCGGTACCGACAACTTCAATGTCTGGACGAACCTCTCCGGCACCGTAGCCGAGCAGGAGCTCGTCACCGCCCCTATCGTGCTCACCACCACTCCTCAGGATATCGCAGCCGCCAACGGTTACGTGATGCCTCAGGTACTCGAGGCCGGTGTGCAGACCATCAAGCTTGACGTCCATATCAAGACCACCCTTTCCAATGGCAAGACCATCGAAGAGGACTTCACTCCTACCGTTGACATCAAGGACATCTCCACCCTCAAGGCCTGGCAGATGAACGAGAACATCGTCTATACGATCAACATCAAGCCCACCGCTTATGCTTCTTCGTACGATGATCCCAACGATGTCATCATCACCTTCGACCCTGCCGTTGCAGACTGGACCAACGTGGACGCTTCAGCTACCATCCAGCTTTAATGTAATTGACAGTTTGTTAATTTCATAATGCATATTATATATTGCCCGGGGGCGGCTGACCCTGCCCTCGGGTGCCAGAAACGAGTATTTATTATGAAAAAATTTGTCTTCATCGCAATTGCGGCCCTCGTAGCGGCCGCCGCCTGCACCAAGACCGAGACCAGCGAGCCCCGGCGCGAAATTACTTTCCAGGTGGCCCGCCACAGCGTGCTCAGCAAGGCCAACACCGACTACAAGGACGAGTACTCCTCCGTGCCTTTCGGTGCCTACGCCTGGTTCAAGGGCGTCAGCGCGGCCGACAACGCAGACTTTATGACCAACCAGGAGGTTGCTTACGTCTCCGCCACCAACCAGTGGGCTCCTTCCGGGACCACCTACTACTGGCCCAAGTCCGGTAAGCTGGATTTCATCTGCTACTCTCCCTATACCGCCGACGGCACCAATGCGCCGAAGCCCGTGGTCACGGAGACCGGCATCAGTTATCCGGCCTGGGACGTGAATGCGTACCCCGGAGTGGACGTGATGTACGCTGACAAGGTGACCGGCCTGACCGCCAACAGCAATACCTATTATTATAATGGCGTGCCCACCCTTTTCCACCACGCCCTTGCCAAGGTGAGCTTCCAGATTTCCGCTTCGTACCTGGAGAAAACAGCCCCCACCGGCGACAAGACCCGCTGGGAAATCACCGTCAACAGCGTCGTCGTGACGGGTGTACGTACCACAGGTACCCTTGACCTCACGCTCAACCCCGACGGCACCTGGGCTAAGCCCGCCTCCAATATCTGGTCTAACGACGGCTCCAGCACCACCGACCTTGCTCTCAATGTCAGCGGTCTTTCCGCCCTTTCCGAGATACCTCAGAACCTCGATTCCAATATTCTGGTGCTTCCTCAGGCTCTCAACGAGGGCCAGGGCGTCACTCTCAACGTCGACATCAAGACCTACCGCGACCAGAACGACGGCACCGGCGAGCATCTCATCCTGACCGAGACCGGCATCGACGTGCCCGCTCTTCTCTCGGGCGGTTCCCTCTCCTCCTGGGGCATCAACCAGAACATCACTTATAAGTTCACCCTCTCTCCCAGCACCAGCGGTCCTTCGGTCGATGAGCCCGTGGCCATCTACTTCGACCCTGCCGTGGCAGACTGGGAGAACGTGACCGTCAATGCCGACGTCAATCTGTAGAAAGTTAATTAGTAAAGTTATAAAGTTATGAAAAAACTCCTTGCAATCGCTGCCTTCGCAGCTCTCTTCGCAGTTTCCTGCACAAAGGTGCAGGTCAACACTTACGGAGGCCGGAATGAAATCAGCTTCCAGACCGTTTCCAGCCTGACCAAAATCGGCATTGACGGGACCGTGTTCCCCACCACCGAGACCTTCGGCGCCTACGCTTGGGCAGCCGGAACCGTCGGCACTTACTTTATGGACAACGAGAAGGTGTCCTTCAACGCCTCCACTTCCGAGTGGAAGCCTTCCACCACCTACTACTGGCCGAAGAACGCCACCGTTGACTTCCTTTGCTACTATCCTTACGGAATGAGCGGCATCGCCATCACTCCTTCCACTATCAACTATACCGGCATCGACGTGGAGGCCGGCCAGACCGACATTATGTATGCCGACAAGGCTGTCGGTTATACCGACAACGTGGATGAGGTCAACGACGGCATCAACGGTTACACCGGTGTGCCTACCGTGTTCCACCACGCCCTCGCAAAGGTCCGCGTCATCGTGGAGCTTGCCTACAACCACAAGCAGGAAGCTGACGGCACCGTCACCGACTGGACCGTCAATGTCAACAGCGCATCCTTGAGCGGCTTCTACAAGGCCGGCGACTGTGCCCTGACCCTCGCTTCCAGCCCTGCTACCGGAATTGTCGGCTGGGACAAGCCCGCCGATGCTGACGGCAACTTCGTGTGGACACCCGATGGCACCACCACCAGCCAGAACGGCACTTTCTCCGGCGCCATCACTCCCGGCAACCAGTATGAGGCCATCACCGAGTTCTTCGTGCTGCCCCAGACTCTTGCAGCCGGCCAGCAGAAGATCAACCTCGGCCTCACCGTGGCTACCACCCGCAATGGTTCTGCCTTCCTCAACGAGACCTTCACCACCAGCGCCGACCTCTATCTTGCCACCCTCCCCGCTTGGCAGATCAACAACGTGATCACCTACAAGATCATCATTGCTCCTACCGCAAGTGCAGGCAACGG
>DGVM01000035.1:0-7633 GCA_002395925.1 Bacteroidales bacterium UBA4284 | reverse complement strand
CCTTAGCCCGGCGGGGGTGATACCCTTCCGGGTTGCCAATATGAAAAGTAGTATAAAATACATATCCTTTGCGCTCCTGCTCCTCGCCCTGGCCTCTTCCTGCAAGAGGGACGAGCTGCCGAAAGGGGAGAAGTTGTGCTTCGCTCCTTCCGTGGTTCCGGAGACGAAAGGCTTCCTGGAAGCTTCCGGGCTTGACGTGGTGGGTACCAGGGTGAAGGTGTACGACTATCTGTCCGATTTTGAGGGAACCATCGTTTCCGGCGGCACCCAGACCGACATTCTTCCCGGGCAGACGGTAAAGTACATCGACGACGTGGTCACCTACGACGGCGGAACGTTCTGGCCTTATGTGGGCGGCAATGAGTACCGCTGGACCAAGAGCGGCACCCACAGTTTCTTCGGCTGGCTGGATTTCGACAAGGCCTGCGGCGCGTCCGGCACTTCTACTTCCGGATTCTTCGGTTCCGACCCTGCGTTTGACGAAAGCACCCGGATACTGACCACGCCAACCTATACCTTCCAGGCTCTCGAGAGCGTGCCGCAATATGATTTTGTATTTGCCAAGCAGGTGATAAAGAGAGACGCCGCTTCAGGCGACTACTCCTACATAGCCCTTCAGTGCAAGCACCTTTTCACTGCCATCAGCCTCACTTTCGAAAACAAATCGACGTCCAGCAACATTGAAATTACAGGCTTGAGCACTCTCTACGAGGGGACAGACCTCTTCCTGCACAAAGGCTGGGCTACTATCGACTTCTCTTCGGATTCCGAAAACATAACCCCGGAATACCACCTTGAGACCGACGCCTCGAAGCCTTTCTTCTACGCCTCCAAAATGGCAGGCAAGATTGTGGCTCCCGACGAAAAGTACGACGTGTTTTCCGGCGCCAAGATGAGCGGCACCGGAGCCGGAGTGTATTATATGACCTGGCCTCTGACGGCCTTGCAGGCTGCTCCTCAGGATATTATCGGTCAGGACATTTTCGGCGACCCTATCTATGACCCCAGGAATGCGGTTCTCGAGCTCAAGTTCCGAGTCAACGGCGGTGCCGAAGAAAGCGCCCGTGTCAGTTTCCCATTCCGTGAGTGGAAAGCCGGCACCAGGGTCCACCTCAACATCGAGTTTACCGACAAGTCGATTCAGATTGTCAGCGAGACCATCCCCTGGGATTACAACGAGCACGAGATGAGTTTCAACTCCGAATCCATCACCACGCCCGGTGACGGCAAGCTGAAAGTCAACTATCCGACCCCTGAAGGCACCAAAGTCTATCTTACCACCGAAAATCCTGTCGCCCAGTGCGAGCTCTCCATTTCCTCCCTTAAAGGCGCGACACTTGTAATCAAGAAGATAGGAGCCTATCCTGCCTATTTTGACATCGTGCCTTCTGAAATCACCATCACCGGCGGCCGTTTGGTCTTCGAAGTCCGTCCTTCCGCACTTGATACCGGCGGGCAGGAGCGCACAATCCAGCTCTCGTTTACCGTCGTACTGCCGAATGACCGTGAGATTGAAGGTGATACCGAACTTATAGACAAAGACCGTAACTATATATTCTCCAGACGCTGATGAAGAAGTTTAGAAGCATATTAGCCCTTGCGCTTTTCTTTGTGATGCCACTTTCCTGCCTGCAGGAGAGCGGTATCCGTACGGAAGACCCGGACGGAGAAGGAATCGTGCTGGACATTCGCTGCCTTGACCCTCAGACGCGGGCCGGAATAAACGGAGAGCGGGACGGAGAGAGTGATTGGAATGAAAATTTGCTCTCGACCCTGGACGTGTTTTTCTATCCTGAAGGAAAGACCGGCCAGGATGCCGTGCTGCATAAGCGCTTCACCCCCGGCGAAGCCGACGGCGATGCCTCCGTTACCACATATACGACCGATGAGTTCGTCAGCGGCACCCTCGCTCCCGGCACGAATACTTCTTTCTGGGTATATGTGGTAGCAAACTATCCCGGGACCCTTGTGGCGGATGAGGCCAACCTGTCCGGCACGTCTGTCCCGAGTCTGAAGGCTTTGCCGCTATCTTGTGATTTCAGCGCGCCTGCTGATCACAAGCAAAGCGACTTTGTGATGGACGGCCTCTCCCAGATTACCGGCGTCCAAAAGGACAAGCGTCTGATAGCCAAGGGATTGGTCAAGCTTCGCAGGCTTGCGTCCAAGATTTCCGTGCAGCTCAATATCAAGGATACCGTCCAGGTGACGCGCGTAAAGGTGGTTGAAGAGGAGGAAGTCGTGTACAAGGAGGTCTGGGAGCCTATGCTCAACGGCATCCAGATGTATATAGAGAACGGCGTGAGCAACACGACGCTCTCCGGCAAGCCTTCCGAAAGCCCCGTGTATTTCTCATACAAGAACAACCGTCTTAACTTTACCAAGAGTACGGATTCGAAGTATGCCGATTACCCCTGGCTCACGGACCCGACTTATGTGTATCCCCAGCATTGGACTTACGCATCCAAGACGTCTCCTACCATAGAGCCGTCCATCAAGCTCATCCTTCCCTGGCGCCGCCGCAACGATTCCGCCCACAACGTCACGGCCACCCAGAAGCAGTTCTACTACAAAGTCATCATCCCGGACGATACCAGGGCTGACGTGGCCGATACCACATACCTGCGCAGCTTCGTGCAGAACAACTGGTACCGCTTCAAGCTCAACGTGGGTATTCTCGGAAGCGAGACCGACGAGGCTTCCATCCAGGTGGACGGGCATTACTACGTGCTCGAGTGGCAGGACAAGGAAGTGGTCATCAAGCACGCCGTCATCGGCCAGGCGCGCTTCCTTTCCGTGGAGCCGAAGGAGTATGAACTCAACAACGTCCCCGACGTCGATATGCTCTTCACCTCTTCGCACCCTGCGGCCCTGACGAAGGTAAAGGGAGGCACGGAGCTTGACATCACCGCCACGAAAGCATACTACGGCACGCAAAACGCCGGCACTTCATACGGCGGCGGTACGGTTCGGGTTGCCGCGGCGGGCAATCCTGATTACGCCCAAGGACAGAAGTATATCGAGTACAGCGCTACCCAGCGCAAGGCCCTCAACGGCGGCGAGGACTGGCTGAAGGTGGAGGGTACTTATGTGAAGTACTACCACGCGCTCAACAACGACTACAATGCCGGAGAGTCCTTTGACTGCGCTCCGTACATTGTCCGCTACAACCTCTACCACGCCGACCACGTCGAAGAGAACATCTACAAGCAGTCGGTCAAGATTACGCAGTATCCGGCTATGTATATCAAGAGCGAGATGTCTAACGGATATGTCTACGTCAATGGCACAACGAGCACTAACAACAGTCAGGGCACGGGTTATGATAACAGCAATCCTCGCCAGAGTCTGGGAAGCATCGCAAAAAGAAATGAAATCAACGATAGCGGCGGTAATACCAATCCACGTCAGTATACGGTGTTCGTGACGGTTCTCCCTTCCGATTCGAATTTTGTCATTGGAGACACAAGAGTGGACGGTTCTTCTGCAGTAGTCTCAAACCTGACCGGACTCAATACAAATGCTAACTACAGGCCGTCGGCAGACGATGCTCGCTATACGATTGCACCTATTATGAAAATCGCATCATCATATGGAAAAACAGGTGCTCTGACTTATGAAAATGCCCGGAAGCGTTGCGCCGCATATCAGGAGAATGGATATCCAGCAGGGCGTTGGCGTCTTCCTACTATGGCCGAGGTCTTTTACCTTATTACCCTTTCCCAGAAAGGAGTTATTCCTGCATTGTTCACGCCAGATGAAAATCTTAGCGCAGGTGGATATTGGTGCGCTGATGGCGTTGTGTATCCTTTGAACAGCGGGGCGGTTGAGTACCTGCCCACAGCTCAGGCTGCAAGTTACCACAGCGGTACGAACTGGCCTCGTTGCGTGTATGACGTTTGGTATTGGGGTGAAGATAAGGACAGTTCGCATATGACCTCCTGGGGAGGCTTCCAGACCACAAAATAATTAGTTTGATGAAAAAGTTGCTCTACATATTCTTGGCCGCTGCGCTGCTGTTCTCCTGCACTCGTCTGGAGCAGGAAAATCCGGCTCCGCAGGTGGAAGTCGATGAAGACGGAGGCCCCGAGGGCAAGGTCCTGGTGCGTTTCAGCGTGACCCTTCCGGAGCTTACTCCCTCCACGAAGGCCCTCGGCGATACCCCTGCCGGAGACCTCCAGAATATTTATATCGCCGTGTTCGGCAGTTCCGCATATCTTAAAGAGTATGTGCAGGCTATCCCCGTGCTTGCCACGCAGAACGGCTCGCTGGGCGGCAACGACAACCGCTATGAATTCGTCGCGCAGCTGACCCTCAGCGAGAACAGCAAGCGCCGCATCCATATTATAGGCAACGGCCCCGACCGTATGGACTACGACCAGGAAACCACATTGATTCCGGCTCTTCTCAGTGAGCCCGGGCAGGGAGCGTACTGGCAGTCTTTCATCGTCCCCGGAATCAAGGCCAAGCGCGATGCCGACGGCAATCTGATTGACGCCGACACCGTGACCATCAATGGAGAAACCGTGTATGCCGGCACGGGTACTTTCGTGATTTCGGATGAGACCCAGGCCTATTTCAACGACATTCCGCTTATCAGGAACTTTGCGAAAATCGTCGTCGAAGACGTGGCGGGCAGCAATTTCGTGACCAAGTCTTTTGCGGCAGTCAACGTGCCCACGCAGGGCTCGCTCGCGCCATATTATGACGGAGGATTCGTGTACAAGTATGAAGAGAAGAGCTACACGGACTTGAAGGAGACGCTTCAGTATCCGGCCCTCCTTCCTATAGGTACTGAATTCAATAAAACCGTTCCGAGCAAGGCCGATTTCATTACTCCGTCCGCTTCTACAGCGACTGTTCCGAAGTCTTCCAGCTTCTTCCTCTACGAGCGTCCCGTGCCCAATGAGGAGCAGGAGCCTACAGTCGTTATCATCTACGGCCATTATACCGACCCGGATACCGATGACGGCGTGGACAGTTCGGGAGACTATTTCTACAAGGTGGACTTGATGGAGAATAAGGATTACTATCCTATCTACCGTAATTTCAAGTACCGTATCCAGATTCGTTCGATTCTGAAGCCGGGCGCGGAAACGCCTGAAGATGCACTTGTGTCAATGGGTAGCGGCGATGTGTCGGCGGATATTTCCACCCAGACCCTGACCGACATTTCCGACGGCCAGAGCCGTATCCTTGTCACTTATATGACAAAGACCCTTATCCGCAAATATCCCTATGAAGACGGCGGAGAGACGGTGGAGCTCATCCTGAAGTACAAGTACATTCCCGACGTAAATAAATACACGGGCGCCAATACCGAGCCGGACCACAACAACAATTACACTACCGGCACGCCTACCGAGGCCAACCCCGTGACCATTTCGTTGCAGTCTGTCTCTTCGGACATCATTACGAGCTACACGGTTGCGGATTCCGACGACACCCAGGGGTGGCGTACGATAACCATCACGACCGACAATCCTACGGCCAATATGCGCTCGCAGTATCTTCGGATTTCCGGGACCCTGCCCGCGCAGAGGGACGGGAACGGCGATGTGATCCGGGAAGAAAGCACGCTCTACAGAAATGTCACCTACACGATGCTCAGCCGTCAGACGATGACCGTCTCCTGTAATCCGGTCAAAGTCATCAAGCAGCAGGGCGAGCAGGTGGAGGTCGGCATCACTATCCCGAAGAACCTCCCGGCGAGTATGTTCCCGCTCAAGTTCTACATTGAGTCGGAGGCTATGAGCCTTACCCCCGACAACGGCCGTACGGAAGAAATCCTGCAGGACAACAACCTGCCCGTGGTCACGGGAGAGTCCATCATCAATTCCGACAATACCTCTTTCCAGTTTGTCCGCACCCTCTCCAAGACGGACTATGACAAGCTGACGAAGGCGGACAAGTTCAAGTCCGGAAATACCGTCACTCTCTCTTGTTTCTTCAAGACCAACAAGGCCGAGAGCGCTTCGGCGGTGTACGTGAGCAACGAGTACTTCAATACTGCAAATTCTTCGTTCAGTAATTATAAGATCAAGGATTTCACCAACTTGATGTTTCCCGACGGAGTTTCCAATGACGCCGGCGTGGCGGCGCCGTTCACTTTCCATATGGATGAGAGCGACCCCCTGCCGGAGAAGGTCTATTTCCAATTTGACGGAGTCAGGCCCACGGCGACTTCAGGTCTTGTCGTGGTCGACGATTCTTCCGACCCGCACAACGGATGGTACTGGTATTCTCCTACCGCGACTACAGTGGCCGCCCTTGCAAACAACTA
The DNA here is from genome assembly GCA_002395925.1 of Bacteroidales bacterium UBA4284. Next base: position 1,353 of record DGVM01000035.1, on the reverse strand, counting down.
TACGCCTATCATCAACCTCGCCACTACCCGTACCGGCGCTGATGCGACCGTGACGATTGAGGCTGATGAGTATAATCCGGCCAGTTATCACTTCGTGCCGAAGACCTTCCCGTCCAGCGGATTCTACACTACTGCAGGAGGCACGACCACTATGACAAGTGTTTCGGCAAGGGCAGGCAGGACCGTTTACTATCGATTCAGCTACGACTCTTCCGACAGCGACCTGCAGCCCGTCAAGCTGCTCCCTGTCGGCTTAGGCAGCCCGACCTCTACCACCGGAACAATCTCCGGTCCGGAAGCAAGCGGATACTATATTTACACTCCTACCCGTACAGCAACGACCGATCATCGCATCACTTGGACGACGCAGGCCGTCACCGGAGGCTCTACATCAAGCGTGACCCTTTCTTCCGCGCATTATGTCAACAGTCTCGTGTCCACTATAGCCCGCACTGCTTCAGTCTGGCGAACAGGGAATTACACCATTAACCTGAAGACCAATAATGGGTCTGAGCCCAGTTTTACTACGGCGCCACAGAATGTAGTGTTCAACAATACTGAACAGGGAGGCTCTGGCAACAACAGGTATCAGTATATGGGAACGCTAAGTTATTGGAACTGGAGTTACTATTCCGGGTCATTCACTGTTACCGCTCCTTCTAATTATGAAGACAGCCGTATTACCAGGATAGATATGGCGTATAACCAATCTGCACAGACCGTTACCGTGGTTGGTGATGTAAGCGGAACTTCCACCTTGTCCACCAAGACGCGCTGGAATTCAAGTTCTACCGGAGAAGGAGGTGGCGACAACACCGTGACCGTGACTATGGCTTGTACGAACAGTACGCAGTACAACAACCGCAATCAGCTCACTTCGATTACCGTGTACTACGGATACTGGGATGATTAGTTAAATCGTCTCTTAAGCAAGGCGGGAGAGAATCTGAAAAGATCTCTCCCGTTTTGGTGTTATTAGGGGGATTCGGGAGAAATCTGGCCTGTTCCGCTCCCGTTCCCTTCCTGCACCGTTCCCCCGCACCGCTCTCGTCCTGTTGCCGGGAGCTCCCGTCCTGCCGCCGGCAGTGTGCCAGGCGCGTCCCCGCCGCGCGGCCGCGAAGGAGGCCTAGATGTGGCCGCCGCCCTGGGCGTTGAGTTCCTCGTCCACCTTGTTCTTCTCGGCCATCAGAAGGTCCAGGAGCCAGTCTTTCTGCTCGTCCACGAGGCCGAGGTCGCGGCACGCGCTTTCGTAGCGTGCAATGACGGCTTCCTGATAGCGGTGGTAGCGCATAGACTTGAGGATTTCTTCTTCAATAGTCTCGTGCTCAATCTCGTAGCTGTCTTTGTAGTACT
>DGVM01000029.1 GCA_002395925.1 Bacteroidales bacterium UBA4284 | reverse complement strand
CGCAAGCTCACCAACCTGCTCAGGCAGGGTTTCAGCAGCAAGTATATAGCGTCGCTGATGAACATAACCCCGAAAAGCGTGGAAATAAACCGCTCCCGGCTGAGGGCCAAACTGGGCCTCACGAGGGGAGACAATCTGATACAATTCATAAAATCAATCTAACTAACCATTTAATTATTAACTATGCGTAAAATTCTGTTTACAATCGCGCTCGCACTGCTGGCAACAACGGCAGTCAACGCCCAGAAGGCAGTCAAGTACAATCAGTACGGCGTGGCTGTCGAATCCGACGTTCTCGACGTCGAGGCACAGGACGGCATCCTGGTCTTCGAGTCGCCCAAGAGCGGCTATAAATTCTGGTTCGACGTCCGTGCGCAAGCCGACGCCGCCGTGTTCTTCGGAGCCCCGGACTATGCAGACGCTATCGGCAACGGAACCCAGATCCGCCGCGCACGTTTTGCAGTCAAGGGACAGATCAACAAGGATTGGTACGGGGAATTCGACATGGACCTCGCCAACGGCCTTGCGGAACTCAAGGACGCTATCGTCCGCTACACCGGCGTGCCCAATCTCGACCTGCAGGTCGGTAACTTCAAGGAGAACTTCTCCATCCAGCGCAACACCACATCGCGTTATCTGCAGTTCATCGAGAGGCCTATGGTCTGCTCCGCGCTCACTCCTTCGCGCCACCTCGGCTTCAACGCCAAGTATGCAAAGGACTGGCTGTGGGTTTCCGCGGGAGCCTTCTCGCAGGTGATCGCCGGCCAGGAAGAGTGGACCAACGTAGCCGACAACAACAAGGATTTCGGCCGCAATTCCGGATACTCTCTCACCACGAAGGTGGTTTTCCGTCCTCTTTACAAGATGGATAACGCCAGCCTGCACATCGGCGCCGCATATTCCTACAGGACGACAACCACCGACCTCGCCACCGGCGAATGGGGAACTTACCGCGCAAGCTGCCGCAACTCCACCAGCATCAACCGCAAGAAGTATGTGGACACCAACAATCTCCCCGGATTCGACCATAACAATCTGTGGACCGTCGAACTCGCCGGACACTGGAACGGACTCCGTTACGAGGCAGCCTATGTGGGCGACAACGTGCACTTCAAGAGCGACGCCGCCGACCCTGCTACCAAGAACTTCGGCGGATGGTATGTACAGGCCGGCTACCTTCTCTTCGGAGGCAAGCAGCAGTACGACTCCAGAGGCGGCAAGTACACCAAGGTGGAACGCGGCCGCAAGTGGGGCGATCTCGAACTCTGCGCCCGCTATGAAAATGTGGACCTCAACGACGGAAATGTTTACGGCGGTGCCGCCGAAGCATACACCCTCGGCCTCAACTGGCATGTGAACGACAACGTCAAGTTCGTGGTGAACTACCAGTACAACAACAACGACCGCTATGCAAACGGCAAGAACAAGCTTAATGTCGGGCTCGACGCCTCCGGAAAGCCTACCAAAGACTACTCCAAGGTTGTCACCGCCGATGGCAAAGCAGGCGTAGATTATCATATGGTGTGTGTCCGTTTCGAAATCGACTTCTAAAAAAAAAGACTGATATGAAAAAGATATTATTTGCAGTTCTGGCAGGCCTGGCACTGGTTTCCTGTGTCAAGGATGAAACATTCCCGATGGCCTCTATCTCAGGCGTAAAGGCAAGCGATGCCATCGTAGGCAACGATGTAACTGTCACCGCCAACGTATCCGCACTTGTTGATATCACCGCCGTCAACCTTCTATATTCCGCAGGTGGAGCAGCCGAACAGACGGTCAAGATGAGCGGTAGCGCAGGCGCTTATACCGGAGTCATTCCTTCACAGGCCGACGGCACCGAGGTCAAATATCACGTTGAAGCCACGACATCCGGCGGAACTACCGCATCTGCAGTTTCGACCATCACCTTCTCGGCAGCTCCCCCGGAGCCCCAGACCCTCTTCATCAACGAAGTTGACTGCGGCAACAAGAAGTTTGAGATTTACAATGCTTCCGATAAGGCTGTTGACATCGCCGGATATGCATTCACAAAGGACGACGGCGACCCCTGGGTCGTACCTGCAGGCAAGGGCAACATCCCCGCAAAGGGATTCCTGGTATTCACCGCAAAGAACCCCGACATCAACGAAGGTCCTTCGTTCGGAATCAGCGGCACCAAGGGATTCAAGCTCTGTATGTACAAGAGTGACGAGGTCTCCGACGCCACCCTGGTAGACGTGATCGACAACAGCGCAACTGTCGAAGGGTTCAAGACCGTGGCTGACGGCTGGACTCTCTCCCGCAAGACCGACGGCGCTGCCGAATGGGTGCTTGTAGAGGGCGGAACCATCGGTTACTCCAACGGTGCGGAGCCTGTGGACAACGGCAAGATCGTGATCAACGAAGTCTCCTGCGGACTTAAGCAGTTCGAGATTTACAACGGTACGAACAAGGCTGTAGATATCGCCGGATATGCATTCACAAAGGATGACGGCGACGCTTGGGTTGTACCTGAGGGCAAGGGCAATATCCCTTCGAAGGGATTCCTGGTATTCACCGCAAAGAACCCCGACATCAGCGCAGGACCTTCATTCGGACTGAGCGGCACCAAGGGATTCAAACTCTGTATGTACAGCAGCGCCGAAGTATCCGACGCCACCCTCGTGGATATGATCGACAACAGCGCGTCCGTCGAAGGATTCAAGACTGTTGCAGACACCGAGACCCTCGGCCGCAAGACCGACGGGGCCGACGAGTGGATACTCTTCTCCGAAGGAACAATCGGAACATCCAACAACACGGGAACAGCAAAATAATAAACCTTAAACCACTGATATTATGGCAGAACTTAAAATCGGCGAGCAGAGCAAGCCTCGCTTCGAATTCCGCAGCTTCGGCCAGGATTTCTGCGCCGCAGCGAAACGTATGGCACGCCTGAGCGTCCCCGTCCCCGAGAAGGTCTGGGAGCGCGAGAGCGACGAGATCTACATCATCTCGGCAAAGAACGACATCAACAATACCAAGATCCGTAACGGAAAGATGGATATCAAGACCTATGTGCAGACAGTAGACGGCCTTGAGCAGTGGAACCCCCTCATGAAGGGCGAATTCCCCATCTCCCGCGAGGTTCTGGAGAAGGAAGTTTTCCCTGCCTTCATGGTAGAGATGCCCGCCCTTACGAAGGACACCTACACCTACGAGGAATTCATTGCGATGGTGAAGGCCTGCCCGGACCTCGCAGCCGTTCGCGTGCACAAGCAGCGCTTCGGCT
>DGVM01000038.1 GCA_002395925.1 Bacteroidales bacterium UBA4284 | reverse complement strand
ATTCACGAAGATAATCCCACAGTCCACTTTACCGAAGCAGGGGCGCCGTCATAACTAACAGTCAGCGTCTTGCGGGTGTGGGGGGCCATGGAAAAGAAATTGTCAGACCAGAAAGCGGGAACGACGAGCTGCCCGTCCTCTCCGATGAGTTTAAGGACTATCTGGTATGCCACGGAGTTTCCCTCGTTTGCGATCTCAATGGAATATCCTTCTTTGGAAGGTGTTACCTCAACAACAAGTTCCGGCTCGGGCAGTCTGCTCACGAAAGACATGTCGGAATAGCTGGAGATGGGAGTTTGGAACCAAGTGGAGCGAGTCCAATCGTGCACATTTCCCTTTGAGGGAATCGCATAGAAATTATCCGCTCCCCCCTCGATGCCGGTGAATACAAAAATGTCCTTTCCGGAGAACTCGTTCAGGTCAAGAGCTTCCAAAGTCCCTCCATCCGGGATTTCGGACCTGAAGGACCTGGTGCCGAGCAGGGAAGAATCATCGCCGTAAATCTTCACTTCCGCTCTGACACTCCGGGGCTCCCGGCTGCCATTGACGGCATACAGGACATGATTATCGTAGTTATAAATCAGCTGAACGGGTTCGCATCCCTTCTTTACCCCATAATATCCGGCCGTAGGCACCCCGTAATAGTCATACAACTGCCAATATAGGGAAGGCCAGGCAGAGTTAAGCATCCATTGGATAAGCCCGGTGGCATGGTCACGGTTGACGCGGAAGGCCTCGAACATCGCCCTTGTTCCGTCGTAATCCACGGCATTTGCACGGCGGACAAACTCGCTCAAGTCCTGCGGCTCGCCGAACTGGGCGGAAACCACCTTCCGAATCTCCCCGATGGAGTTCATCCCTTCTCCCGCAACGGTGCAATGGGCATCCCAGGAAGGGCCGACGGGCCAAAGATCTTCGGGTGAAATCATTCTGCGGACAGATTCTTCCTGGGGCATATTGAGGCCGATAGATGTCTCTGTATTGAATCCGTATGCGCTGCCGATGCGCCTCAGGGGGTCGTACCAATACTCCGGACCCACATACTCGTAGGGACCGACCATCTTGTTGCCCGACGGCCCTGCGAGGCTCGCAAGTCCGGATGCCGCGCAAACATAGGGCCGGTCGTCAAGCTCTTCGTAAAGCTTCAGATACTCCTCCTCCAGCTCCGGGTTGGGGATACGGTCGCTGCCGGTGAGCCAGACGAACACCGAAGGATGATTGCGCAGCCATTTGACCTGACTTTCGAAATATTTGAGGGCCAGGACGTTGAGTTCCGGGCTCATGATGCATCCATACCGGGGATGATGCGGAATATGACAGTAGTTTTCCCACTCCCAGAAACAACTCCATCCCACCATGGCAAGCAGGCCATAGCGGTCGCACAAATCATAAATTGATGAATCCTTTCCCCAGATATTCTCGAAACGGATGCAGTTGAGATTCATGTCGGCAACCATTCGTACCTGAGCCTCCAGGGTCTTGTATGTGTCGCGAAGAAAAATATCATCGGTCCAGCCCGCTCCCAGCACGAGAAGTTTGCGTCCGTTAAGCCAATAGGCGCGGTGTCCGTTCTCATCAAGCCCGCTTTTGATGCTCCGTATTCCGAAAGTGGTACGGGCCCTGTCGCAGGTGTTGTTCCCGTTCTTGATTTCAAGATCGAGGGCATAAAGTTCGGGGCTGCCAAGGTCGCGGCTCCACCAGATCCGAGGCTTGTTTATGGATAATTCATTTATCTCGGCTGCGGTCAGCCTGATTTCCCTTTTTTCTCCTGGAAGAAGGTCCTGGGTGTGACTGAAGCTGAAAGAGTCCTCTGCATGGTCAGGATTGGAAACCGTCCCCGTCACAACCCCCTCGAAGGGCCTTCCACTGTGATTGATGAGGGTGGCGCGGATTTCAAGTTCGGCCCGACTCAGGTCGGACGGATCGACAATGGAATGGACATAGACATCCTTCATTTCTATCTTGTCGTAGCATTTGAGGGTAACGTCGCGCACAATCCCCATGCTGGCATCCGGCGGACCGGGATTCCAATCGACGAAACCGATGTTCAAATCCCCCGGACGCGCCTGCTCCAAACGGATTTTGAGCGTATTCCGGCGTCTGACAAGTTTACTTATATCATACTCGCGAACGCAAAAAACCCCATAAGTAGTATCTTTCGCAGCTATCCGGGTTCCATTCAGCCAAATGTCTGCGTAATAATTCAGGCCGTCGAAGCGAAGCGTGTAATCGAGGTCCCTGTTTGCCTTGAATGTGGTGGTGAAGGTCCATGCTCCGCTGAAAAGGGAGCTGTCCAAATGGCTATAGTTGTCGGATTCGAGCAAATCGGCAGGGAGCACACCCTCATCCATCAAAACCCCGGCTACCGTGGAGGGAACGTCCGCCTTGTAATGCCTGCCTGTAGCTTCCTGTGTGAGTGTCCAGCCCTTCCGAAGCAGAATGGCATCCCCTCCCTTATGGTCGGCAGAACATGCGCAAGCGGCACAGACAGCCGTTAGAAGAATCAATAAACTTTGTTTCTCAAATACAAACATAAAACCAAGAATAATTCACCAAAAATCAGAAGGTGCGGCGGCGGTTCATGTGGAAGGGGCAGTGTTCCTTGGTAAGATGGTGGGAGAGGACCATTTCGGCGGCCAATCGGCCCATCTCGCGGAAGTCCGTACTTACGGTGGTGAGGCCGCCCAGCACCAGTTCATTCATGTCGGATTCGTTGTAGGAGACAATGAACACGTCTTCTCCGATGCGGAGCCCGGCCTGCTGGATTTTGCGGGCCAAAGATACCAGGCCGGCGTCCAGCTGGGAGTTGAGCACCAGGAAGGTGTCTCCGGGGCGGATGTCCTCCGGAACGGCGTTTAGGAATTCCACCGGAATGTCGTACTCCGTGGTGAAGCGCTTCACGCCTTTTGTGATATGGCTGCCATACAGGGACATGGGAAGGGTAATCACCCGCATCATCCTGGTACGGCGCTTGGGCCCAAGGCCTTCCGTGAG
>DGVM01000087.1 GCA_002395925.1 Bacteroidales bacterium UBA4284 | reverse complement strand
ACGTTCCAAGAGACGAGTTTCATCGCGACAATTATTATGTTACAAATTTAAAAAATATTGCTGGCAAAGAAGATTTTAGGTATCTTTATCCATAGGATGATACGTTTTGCATCTATAAACTTCTGGTGGCGCGCTTGCAGTTCTTCTCTGTAAGCCTCTAACCCGTTGTTTTCAAGATATATGGCACACTGGCTTACAGCGTGCCATTCTTTTTTTATAACTAACCACCAAAATCCATTTCATCATGAGACAGAAAAAGTATCTGTTAGGCGAATCAGAGATTCCGACCCGTTTTATCGCTGCAGAACCTGTGTCTTGTCCTAAACTGACCAGAGGCAAGTTCGAGTATGATTTCGGCGACGAAGCAGGGCTCACCCCGCTTCTTCCGATGTATACTCTGGGCCATACCTTCAAGCCTTCCAGCATTCACGCAGGCGGTCAGATGCAGGATTTCAGCATTTCAGAAGAAGAACTCAAGAAGTTTATTTCCTCAGCCGACGCTCTTAACAGATAATAATTAGTATATTTACGTATCATTATTCAACGATATGAAGAATATACTAACTACTTTGATTGCAGCCTTTCTCATTTGTACGCATACCTATGCACAGCAGGTGGAGAAGGCTGCAATTCCTGATGACTCCTACTATGAGCAGGAAAGCAGGCAGAGATTTCCCGTCCTGGGCCAGTTCAAGGAGACATATTTCATTACGGGAATACCTACGACATCTTCTGTAAACAAGCATAACGCCGACGTACGTTTCCAGGTCAGCCTGGCCCTGAGGGTGGCCAGAACAGGCAATGTCGACATACTTGGAACATATACCGAGGCCGGTGTGTGGAATGTCTATGACACTTCCAGCCCATTGGTCGAGAATGCCTTCAATCCCGGATTCTGCATCTACTGGTACGTTAATCCCAAGCTGGATATGATGTTTGGAGGAGACCATATGTCCAACGGATATGTAAACGAGCGTTCACGTTCGGTAAACACGGCCTATGTGGGTGCGGTCTATTCTCCTTATCGGAACCTGTCGCTTGGAGGAAAGGCCTGGTACGGTTATTACGAGCATATCCCTGGGCTTACCCACTATTTCATAAGGAGAGGTTACTTCCAGGTGTGGGCTACCTTCAAGGCACTGGATAACCGCTTGAATTTTACGGCATTGGTAAATCCCACCAATACCTTCAAGAACTATAACCTGGAGTTCAACCTTTCCTACAGGCTCAGCAACAAGGGTACTTTCCTGCCGGCCGTCTTTGCACAGTACCGTCAGGGATACTGCGAGACCCTTCTCAACTTCAACAAGTACGAGTCTCATGTCAGGGTAGGCTTTGCCCTGGAGCTCAAGCACGGATACAATTCATCAATACACTAGACTTTTCATCGCGATAATTATTTGTATATGAAGAAGATATTTATTGCGCTTATTGCGCTGATGCTCGTTTCGCCTTTAAAGGCAGATGAGGGAATGTGGCTTCCGGTTCTCATCAAGGAGAGAATCAAGGATATGAGGGCCAAGGGCTTCAAGCTCAAGGCTGAGGATGTTTACAGCGTGAACAAGGCTTGTCTTAAGGATGCCGTTGTGCTCTTTGGCTCAGGCTGTACGGGTGAGTTGGTTTCAAACGACGGTTTGCTTTTTACCAACCACCACTGCGGTTACAGCCAGATTCAGAGGCATTCAAGCGTTGAACATGATTACCTCAAAGATGGTTTCTGGGCTATGAGCAGAGACCAGGAACTTCCAAACAAGGGACTTACGGTTAGTTTTCTGGAATATATGCAGGATGTCACCGATGATGTCTTGAAGGGCTATTCTGAAGGTATGACCGAGAAGCAGAGGGATTCTGTCATAAGGGTTAATTCTCATGCTCTGGTAGCCGAAGCTGTAAAGGAAGGCAAGGGTCTGAGAGCCAATGTGGAGGCTCTGTATTACGGCAACCAGTACTTCCTGTTTGTGTTCAGGACCTTCCGCGATGTCCGCCTGGTAGGTGCTCCGCCTTCCTCAATCGGAAAGTTCGGCGGCGATACCGACAACTGGATGTGGCCCCGCCATACGGGCGATTTCTCCATATTCAGGATCTATGCAGACAAGGACAACAATCCGGCAGACTATTCGGAAGACAATGTTCCGTACCATCCTAAGAAGTTCTTCAAGATCAGCACCAAGGGCGTGAAAGAAGGGGACTTTACATTTGTGTACGGTTGTCCGGGAAGTACCAAGGAATACGTTACCTCCGACGAGGTTGAGTATACCGGATCTGTTTCAGATCCAAGGAAGATTGCCCTCAGGACCCAGCGTCTGGACATCATGAAAAAGTACATGGGGCAGTCCCAGGCAGTCAGGATACAGTACTCATCCAAGGCCGCCAGTGTTTCAAATGCATGGAAGAAATGGCAGGGAGAATCCGGTGGCATAAAGCGCCTTCGCACCGTGGAGGCCAAGCGGAACTTCGAACGCGGCTTCGAGCAGTGGGCCAAGGGTACCAGATACGAAGGCATTACGTCAAAGCTTGCGGGACTTTACTCCCGGCGCGAACCGTATTACCTTGCATACGAATACCTTAACGAGACGGTGAGGAGCATCGAGCTGCTTCGTTTCGCTTCATCGGTACGTTCTTCCCTTAAGGCCGGCAGACCGGTTGCACCGGTTGCGGAGGCCTTCTTCAAAGATTATTACCAGCCCATTGACGAAGAGACTTTCGTGGCCCTCATGGATGCATTCGACCGCAATATGACCGATGACTTCAAACCTGCTTACTTCAAGGACAAGCTGGCTTCATTCGGTTCCATGGAAGCCTGGAGGGATTATATATACGCAAACAGTATATTCACCGATCCGGCCAAGGTAGGTGCGCTCCGGGCTGCAGAGGGGCTCGAAAATGATCCGGCCCTCGAAATGTACGACGCATTCCAGCAGTGGTACGACGAAACCCTCAAGCCGGTCATAGCCGAAGTTGCCTCCGAGCTCAAGATAGCCATGCGCGAATATATGCGTGGCCAGATAGAGTATGAACCCAATAAGGCATTCTATCCCGACGCCAACCTGACCCTCCGCGTGGCATACGGCAAGGTGGAGGGCTACAGCCCTTCCGACGCCGTGCGCTATGAGCCGGTCTCGACCCTGCGGGGCATCATGGAGAAGGACAATCCCGAGATTTTCGATTACAACGTTCCTCAGGCCCTGCGTGATATCTACGCCGAGGGAGGATACGAAGACCAAAGCGTCTGCTTCCTCGCCACCAACCACACCTCCGGGGGCAATTCCGGAAGCCCGGTGATAGATGCCGACGGCAATCTGGTAGGTATCAATTTCGACCGCGTATGGGAGGGGACCATGAGCGACATAGTCTTCGACCCTTCGTACTGCAGGAACATATCTATAGATATACGCTATCTGCTTTTCGTCATTGAACGTATAGGAGGCGCCAAGTGGCTGCTTGACGAAATGGAATTTGCATGATGGACAAACGCATCATAATCATCGGTGCCGGAATCTCGGGACTTACCTGCGGGGTATATCTGCAGCGTTCCGGATTCCGGACTCTTATTTTGGAAAAGGCCGGCAATCCGGGCGGCGTATCCACCAGCTGGAAACGCCGGGGCTATACTTTCGAGGGCGGCATACACTGGCTTATCGGAGCCAGGAAAGGCGTACCTCTCAATGATATATGGACAGAGACAGGAGCGCTTCAGGACAATAATCCGGTGTTTTTCAAGGATCCGGTCTATACGCTGTTCGACGGTGATGTGCGCCTCGAATTGCACCGCAGCATGAAAGAAACCTGCCGGGAACTGGGAGAGTTCTCGCCACGAGACCGAATCGCCCTTGCCATCCTCCGCTTCCACGTATGGTGCTATACCTTCTTCCATACTCCTGTGCTCGACCTAGCGGGACTCAAAGTCCGGGAACGCCACCGCTTCGTACTCACTGAATTCATCAAGATGGGTCCGGCGGTGCTTCTGACACCCTGGCTTATGAGCCTCTCTGCCCGGCGCTACATTTCCCGTTTCCGCAACAAGTCCGTCCGCAGGCTCTTCGAGGCGGTAGTGGATCCAGAGATAAACGCCCTTTCGCTCATCTACACGCTGAGCGCCTTCGCCAGCGGAGACAGCGGTTATCCCAAAGGCGGTTCGCTGCGGATGGCCCGGAATATGGCCGATACCTTCACTTCCTTCGGCGGAGAAATCCGCTATCGTACTCCGGCGCAGGAAGTGGTCAGGGACGGTAAAAAGCTATGCGGCGTGCGTACTGCCGACGCTCTTCTGGAGTGCGACGCGGTGGTAGTGTCAGTCGATGCCCGCACGGCAATCGACAAACTGTTTTCGCCTCCCCTCCAGGATGCCTGGGCAAGGCGCATGCGAAGCAAGCTCATGACCGCCCAGTGCATGTTCATCGCCCTTGGGGTGCGTGCCGACCTGTCCGGACGCCCGCGTTGCATGCAGATCGTTCTTCCGCAGCCGATGAGTGCCGGAGGTTTGCAGTTCGATGCCCTTACCGTCAACAATTATGCGATGGACGCCGAGTATTCTCCGGACGGATGCACGACACTGACTGTTATCCTACCAGGCAACAGCTACCGGTGGTGGAAAGCCGCCCGCGAACAGGGCCTGTACCAACAACGCAAGCAGGAGGCAATAGATGCCTTTGTGCGCTGCCTTGCCGACATGCTTCCGGAGACTGCAGGCAGGGTAGAAGTCAGCGACATGGCCACTCCTCTGACATACGAAAGGTATTGCGATACTTTTGAAGGCAGCTACATGAGCGAATGGCGCCCGTGGCACCTGAACCACAACGCTCCTGTCTCCTACGCCCCTGGCATATATTTTACGGGGCAACGTGTCGGCTTTTCCGGAGGGCTGCCGGTGGCTGCAGAAACCGGACGGCGTACGGCCCAGACGGTCTGCAGGGACTTTCACGGCGAGTTCGTTAGCAAATAGGCTACAGGAAGCGGCCGGTGGCGCTTTCGGGGCAGGCGGCGATGTCGGCCGGAGAGCCGCAGGCGACTACGCGTCCGCCGGCACTGCCTCCTCCGGGTCCCATGTCGATTATGTAATCGGCGCCCCGTATGATATCGAGGTCGTGCTCGATGACGACAACCGTGGCTCCGGCATCGACAAGAGTCTGAAATACCTTCATAAGCGTTTGCACATCAAGCGGATGGAGCCCGATTGACGGTTCGTCGAAAACGAAAACGGAGTCGGCCTGGGTGCGCCCCATCTCGCTTGCCAGCTTGAGCCTCTGGGCTTCGCCTCCCGACAGGCTCGGAGTCTGCTCGCCGAGCGTAAGGTAACCCAGACCCAGGGAATCAAGCACCCGCAGGCGATCCCGTACAAGAGGCAGGTCCTTGCAGAAATCCAGCGCCGCACTCACTTCTTTTTCCATCAGGGAGGGCAGGGAAAGGCTCTCGCCGGCCTTGTTGGTGTGGCGTATGAGAGTGGCTGTGCGGGAATAACGGGAGCCGCGGCAATCGGGGCAGGGAATATCTACGTCGGGCAGGAACTGGACGTCCAGGCTGATGCTGCCGGTGCCGTCGCATACGGGGCAGCGGAGGCTTCCGGTGTTATAGGAAAACTCGCCGGCCTTATAGCCAAGGCGGCGTGCGTCCGCGGTGCGTGCGTAAACTTTCCGCAGTTCGTCATGTATGCCTGCATAAGTCGCTACAGTTGAGCGTACGTTGATGCCGATGGGGGTTGCGTCTATGAGTTTGACATGCTGTATCCCGGGGGCATCAATGGCCCGTATATGCTCCGGCATGCGGGTGCCGCCGGTCAATGCCTCAAGTGCGGGCACCAGACTTTCCAGGACCATGGTCGTCTTGCCCGATCCCGAAACCCCGGTCACCACGGTCAGTCGGCCTTTCGGGATGTCCACCCCGAGCGGCTTAACCGTATGTATTTCGCTGGTTGATAGGTGTATGCGTCCCAAGTCGAAAAGGTCTTTACGAAGCGTCTTGGGAGCGGAGGCCTTTTCGCGCAAGAAAGGTCCGATGCGCGAGGCAGGATTGTGGCGGATATCGTCTATCGTGCCTTCTGCCAGCACTTTGCCGCCGGCGCTTCCGGCTCCCGGCCCCATTTCTACCAGCCAGTCCGACTCGCCAAGTATCTGCGTGTCGTGATCGACGAGGATGACGGAATTGCCGTCGGCGACCAGATCGTGCATTACTCCGTTGAGTCCGACGATGTTGGACGGATGCAGACCGATGGACGGTTCGTCGAGCACATACAGCACTCCGGTGGTACGGTTGCGTACAGCCCTGGCAAGCTGCATACGCTGCCTTTCGCCGGTCGAAAGCGTGGATGCAGCCCTGTCGAGCGAGAGGTAGCCGAGCCCGAGATCCTTCAGCCGGCGTGCTACCAGGAAGTAGGAATCGCAGATGCTCTGCGCCATCGGACGCATTTCCTCCGGTAGGGATGCAGGGACGCCTTTCACCCATTCGGTGAGTTCGTCGAGGGTCATCTTGCAGGCATCGGCAAGCGAGATGCCACGGAGCCTCGGAGCCCTGGCCGCATCGCTCAGGCGTGTGCCTCCGCACTCGGGGCATAGGTCTTCCTTGAGAAACTTTTCGACCCTCTTCATGCCCTTTTCGTCCTTTACCTTGGAAAGGGCGTTCTCTACGGAATATACGGCATTGTAGTAGGTGAAGTCCATCTCGGCAAAGCCGTTGGTCTTCTCATTCTTGTAGATGATGTGGCGTTTCTCTGCCGGACCGTGGTAAACGATTTCTTTCTCCTGCGGCGTCAGATCCTTGAACGGGACGTCTGTCCGCACCCCCATTTCGCGGGCGATGTCTTTCATGAGAGACCACATCAGCGAGCCCCAAGGAACCACGGCGCCCTGGTCGATGGTGAGGCTTTCGTCGGGCACAAGGGTCGATTCGTCCACGGTACGTATGGTGCCGGTGCCACCGCAGCACTTGCAAGCACCCTGGCTGTTGAACGCAAGCTCTTCGGCTCCGGGCGCATAGAAATGCTCTCCGCAGGTGGGGCATACGATTTCCTGCTCGGCGGCGATGGCAAGCGAAGGGGGACAGTAGTGCCCGTTGGGACAGCGGTGGCTGGAGAGGCGCGAGAACATGAGCCTGAGGCTGTTGAGCAGCTCGGTGCCGGTGCCGAATGTAGAACGTATCCCAGGTACGCCGGGACGCTGGTGCAGGGCGATGGACGCAGGAACGTAAAGGACATCGTCCACGTCGGCCTTGGCTGCGAAAGACATTCTGCGGCGGGTGTAGGTAGAAAGGGAATCGAGATATCTGCGGGAACCTTCTGCGTAAAGTACGCCGAGGGCGAGGCTCGATTTGCCGCTGCCGGACACGCCGGCTATGCCTACGATTTTACCAAGGGGAATATCGACGTCTATGTTCTTTAGATTGTGTACGCGTGCGCCGCGCACCTTTATGCTGTCGGGGGTCTTGTCGCTTTGTGACATGGTTTGGGAATTGAGCCGCAAAGATAGCAAAGAATTCTCAGAATTTCCAGCCCAGACCCGCTGTAAGGGCCACTTCACGCTGCCACCACAGGCCTGCAAGCAGATTTACTCTGCCGAGGGTGACAACTGCTCCGGCTTCGCCTGCAAGGCCGCGGGCTCCGTAATCAGAGACGCGAGCCCATTTGCCGCCGGCGTCGAGCAGCAACAGGCTGCTGTCTGCATATCCGGCTCCGGCGTACAGGGCGAGAGACGGAAGTATGTGCCAGACGGGGCCAGCGCATATGCTCCCGAGCGAGTAGCTCGAAGCCCCCTGCCCCCAGAAGAGCCCACCGCCTTCGATGCGACCGTCGGCGGTTATGGCGTACGACTCCTTTATGGCGGGGACGAAGTTGGTCCTGGCGCTGAGGAAGGCTCCGAAGGTCTTGTATGAGGCACTCGCAAAAAGTCCTGCCGCCGGTGTGGCGTTGAACTGGAACGACAGGGCGGCGTCGAAACGCCATGGGCTGGGAACTCGTACCGTAGGCCTTGCCGCCGTCTGCGGCTTGGGAGCAAGGGTGCCGGTATATGAAGTGCCTATCGGCAGGGGAGGTACATCGGGTGGAGGCAGAAGTCGCCCGAGGCTCTCGTGCCTTACTCTTGCGGGTTCAGGGGGTACTGTAAGCTCAACACCTTTTGCCGGTGTTTTCCGGAGGCTTTTACCGCTGCGGGCGGTACGCTTGCCCTCAGAAGAAGAGGCGCCGTCGTAACGGGCGCGTATCGCAGCGAAACGATCCTTCTGCTCTTTGGTCATGGAGCCGGAGGCGCTGCGCAGTTGGGTCCGCAGTTTGCCGAGTTCCCCGAGCAAGCCCGTAACGGCGCTGTAGTCAACCGCTTCACCGGCTGCCATGCGGCTGCGCAGTTCCAGACACCTGTCGCATATCTGCTCATAACGGTCGAGTACGCTGTCGCAGTCGTTCTGGGCCGTCATGCGAAGGCTCGAAAGCAACAACAGCAGGATGATCATTATGACAGGGATACGTCTCATTCGTACTGACCTTCAATCATTCCCGTTGCCTGTTGGAACAGTTCGTCTATTATCTCGGGGCTTTCGAGCATCCTTGCAGATGTGGTATCGAAGGCTTCCTGGACAGCAGGCTCGCTTTCGGGTGTGTTCTCCCGGGGGTCAAGGGCGGCGGTGCCGGCTGCGAGGGCGGCGGCAAGCACGAACGGCCACAGCGGTACCGCTTTTTGCAGGGCGTCCTTGACCTGTTGCGCGCTGCCCGGACGAGCCGATGGATTGGGGTCCAGGCACTGCCGCAGGATTCTTCTGTGGCCGGGAAGCAGTTCGGAGAGAACTTTCCCCAGACTCCAGATGTCGGAGCGCCAGTCGCCGTGGCCCCCGTTCAGAACTTCGGGAGCGGCCCACTGGCGGGTGCCGACCGCACCCTTGAATTCGGCCCAGCTGTCTGCGTCTGACAGCCCGAAATCAATCAGTTTGAGTTTGCCTCCGTTGCGCGATACCAGCATGTTCGCCGGTTTGATGTCGCGGTGGACTATCTGGTTGGAGTGAAGATACGACAAGGCGTCGCACAACTGCAGGGCGAGGTCGAGCGATTGCCTGCGAGGGGGACGCCCGTCGCTTAGGTATTCCTCCAGCGTAAGAGCATCAACCCATTCTAGTTCAATGACATTACCCAGCTGGGGCGTACTGCGGTATGCATACGCTTCGCGAATGTTTGGATGATGCAGCCGGGACGTTATACTGTACTCCTTGAGCAACAGCCGCTCGTACATCGAACGCCCACGGAACTCGGGTTTCAGCGCCTTCAGTACACTCAGGCGGCCGTCGGTGCGCAGCAGGTACAGCTCGCACCATCCGTTTTCGGAACGGTGCAGGAGCTCCATGCCGTCCGCGGCCGGACTGTCTTCTTGCAACGGCGCGAGGAATCCCGAATCTTCCGTCATCTATTCTATTGTTTCAATGGAAGTTATCCCGGCGCTGCGGCCGGCGATATAAGGTGGCAGCAACTTGCCGTCCCGCGAGAGGTCGTCGATATATAGTGGATGCCCTTTGATGAACAGGCCTGCGTGAAAAGAGTCGGCGGGGCGGAGTTTTGACTTGCCTGAGTCGAGTACGCAGAAAAGCCCGGAACCTTTGTACTCGAGGAGCACGCTGCGGTCCGGCATCCAGCGAAGGCGCAGCTTCGTACCGGTTGCAAGGGAGGCGCTGTCGATTGATTCCGCCGAAATGAAGCCGGAGGTCGTGCGTAGTTCGGTGCAGAGCGCCCTGTAGCTGGTACGTCCGACGTACTGGGAGAGAATGTCGAGAGTTGCCGTGCGGGGGCGCGGATGCAGGTTTACGTAGCCCCAGAGGCGCTTTAGCGTAGAAGATGATATGCGCTGATGGACGCGGGTGTCGATGGCCTCGGACAAGGCGTCGAAATCGGTGGTCGTCTCGAGCCTGCCGCCGAAAGCGGAGGCAACCTCGTCGAGCAGGAACTGCAGTTCGGGATTTTGGTCAGTCATTGCGTATGATGGTTACGCCGTCGTCGGTTCGCAAGGTGCTGAGCACCTGTCCGGGGGCGAGTATGACCGTCTTTGCAGAAATCGTATGCAAAATAATGATGGTTTGAGCATTTCGCTATAAAAGTCTTTCAGGTCACTCATTCTACATAAACTTTTCTGACAAAGTTACATCTTACTTTGTGGCCAATCAAGTTCACCTCCGGGTCAATTTTTGTTATTCTTCCCGCCAGATTTGCAGGTATTAAATTTTATACCTATATTGCCGATGCTTTTAAAAACTTAAACTATGCCGACTTTGTTATTTTTATTTGGATTAAGATTCTTTTTTTATTCTGAAGAGCACCCGCCAATGCATGTTCACGTAAGGAGCGGTGACGGCAGGGCCAAGATAGACCTGTTATCCGCCGCCGTTATAGAGAACAAGGGGCTGAAACCGAGGGATTTAAAAAGGGCCATAGATGCCGTTGTACAGTATAATGAAGACTTTATCAAAGCATGGAATGAATACTTTGATGAATAGCGCAGAAATCATACAACGAGTATGGTTTGAAGGAGAACGAGTGTTCATTTTGACTTCCACCGGACGGCAATTAAGCCGTCCTCTGGAAGCGTTCCCACGTCTAAAAGACGCTACGGACGTTCAGCGCTCCCGGTTTGAAATCGGCATGGAGGGAGACGACATCCACTGGGAAGACTTGGATGAAGACATACACATCAGCAGTTTTCTCGAGAACTCTGAACCGGACCCGGATAATGAAATCGGGTTAATATTCAAGAGATTCCCGCAACTCAACGTCTCTCAGATGGCTCATTACATGGGTATAGACAAAACTCTTCTTGCCCGATACATTTACGGGATAAAGAAACCTTCACCCGAGAGACGGGACAGAATCATAGAGGCCATTCGCGCACTAGGGAAGGAGATGTCAAGTATTTAATCAAGTTCATCTCCGGGTCAAATGACGGTGCCGGCAGCGCCAGCGGGCAATAGCATAGATTTTTTTGTTATATTTGTGAATGTTATGAGAAGGCTTCCGAGAATTCTCTTCGCCGTTTTGGCCCTTAGTTCCTGCGCCACTTCCGTTCCCGACTTTTCGCAGCTGGGTACGCCGGAATTCGTTGCAGTTACGGCGGCGTCGGCGTCGGAGGACGAGGCCACGCACATCGCAACCGTAACAGGCAGCACTCAGGTCTCCACCTGCGGTTTCGTTCTCTCTCCCAGCGGCGGGGGCGAAAAGACGGAATACTCCGCACAAAGGGATGGAGACATATTTACATGCTCGCTTCGCGGTCTGCAACCCTCAAGCACTTACGAATTTACTGCTTTCGTGGTGAATGGTGCGGGCATGCGACTCGACTCCCCTGTCCGCAGTTTCACCACGCTTGAGCGGCAGGAGCCAGCTCAGCCCGAAGGCCCCGATTATCCCGGTCAGCCAGAGAACCCTGATGACCCCGAGGGCCCCGACACCCCAGAGGACCTCCGGGCAAATGACTTAGCAAGCACTCGAAAGTACTGTTTCAGCCTCTTATGGCGCTTTCTGACGTTTATTCCTACGGTGAAACCTTGGTGATGTAAACGAAAGCAAAAACTGTCGTATGATAATCTCGCAGTATGAACAATAAACAAAATGCAGCCCTTTTGGGAATTATAATACTCTCGGGTTGCGGCACCAGTTACAATGTCCCGGAACGTATTGCTACACAAGCGGAAACCGATTTGCAAACGGCAATGGTTTCCGATGATTTGAACGGCCTGCTGGCCGCCGGCGTGAATCACCCGGACTCAAAGGATTTCATCGCTGAATATATCATTTTTGATCGCGGCTTTGATGATTTGGAATACGATGAACTGTGCCGGTACGAACAACAATTTGCCGCAGACACAACATATTCCGAGATGTTTGCGTTTATGCGCGAAAAGAGGGAAGATCAGATAATGGAAACGATTTCCGAACTTGACATACCCGATATCGGTCAGTACTATAGGTCCAATCCTTCAGAGCGAAGTTTCCTTGACACTCTCTTAAGGAGTAGCTTCCGGGAGTCCATGGAAGACGGAGATTATCCAGTAATACGCGCTTTGCACAACTCATTCGCGAATACTGCGTTATCTGATTATGTGGATACCCGTTACTATCCACTCCGGGACTCTCTGTTTGCCGAAGTCTCGGTTGCGTTGGATGAATATGCAAAGGCTGAGACTGAGATGAAAGAATCGTTGATTGCGCGAATGTGCTATGACATAAACATGCATGGAAACCGGGCGACCGGTGCCGTTCTGACCGAATGTCTTGAGAAAAAACTGCCGCGCAACCATACAAAAGTCCCGCCCAGGGTAGTGCAGGCCTTCGAGAAGTATTTCAATAGGGATACCGTTCAGTATGTGCTGAAAGAAGGTTTCGACGAGTATAGAGAATCAGTTGTTCAGGCAAGAAAGGAAATAATTGAATCTTTACTCGATACCGATGACAGTTATATCAATGCTTTGTCTTCAGTGAAAATTCAGAATCCGAGACCGGATTACTGGCTTCCCATGAGCGATTTCCTCAAGCTTGCCGAAGAGCAAAGGAAGATAGACTGGGTGGGAGTAGGCATAACAGCCGCTTCCGTAGCCGTTGGATTTGTTACTGGCGGAGTAGGCGGTTTTGTCGTCGGTCTTGCGTTGGACGGCGTTGATATGGCATATAGCATTCATGGTGACAAAAAGAAGGCCGAAGCTGTAGCCAAGCAGATTCAGGTCGTAGCTGAAAACATGTCTTCGTCTTTGTCCAGTTCTACAGACGCTGCCGTAGATAAAGCTTTCGCTGCACTCGACAGAAACAAGTATTACAGTCTTGAATTTTTCAAAGATTATGTCAAGCAAAATTTCTAAGATACTGGTAGTCTTTCTGTCGGTAAGTTTCGTTGCCGCTGTCCCGGCGTCTGTGCCGGCATCAGCGCAGATAGGCCAATTTCTTAAGGGCGCAACCAAGTCAATCTTTAAAAAAGGTGCAAAAAAAGAAGCGCTTAAGGAAGGGGCCGAACAGGCTGCCAAACAGGCCGCGAAGAAAGGAGCCAAAGAAGGTGCCGAAGATTTTCTCAGGGTTGGCACTAAAAAGGCTGCTCTACGAAAAGTCAAGAGAGATGCAGCCGGTCGGACATTTTATCGGGGGAGCAAGGTTGCAAGCCAGGCGGAACTTAAGAGCTTCATACAGATCGAAGCTCGTTCTGTCGCAAAAAAAACTCTTTTAAAACGTTCCGGCAGCGCGTTTTCCAGAAATGCATTTGGCAAAGCTTCGGCAGAAAGAATGCTCAGGAATTCAGCAGGCCGCAATCTATTTGCATTGGAAAAGAGTGCCTTTAAAGCTTCTGCAAAGTTGAATACCGCAGTAGCGCGGAGAACGGCCGGGCAACTCAGCAAGAAACTTGGCAAGGAAGGTTACAATTATTGGCGCAAGCTTGTTCCCGATATCGCCTCCGATGCTAACCGCGTCTTGCTTGAAGATTTGGGAAGCAACCGTTCGTTCCAGCATCTGATTGCCGGGCGCCTTGGCAAAAAGGCTGCACCTCAGTGTCTGGATGCTTATATGAATATGATTGCTGCACCATCGCTCCGCACGGATGTGTCGATGTTGCGTTATTTATCTAAAGGAGCAGCTGGGGGAGCCGATATGTTCTTCCATAAAGGCATTTACAAAAAGACGGCATATGGTTTGGCTAAAGACCTTCGTATGATTGAAGAGAAAGGAGTCGTGAAAGTTTATAAAGAAGGAGTATCCAAGCCTATCGGGACAATTACCGGCGATGCCGTAAAAGGATTCAATATCGATGTCCCATATGAAGACAGGACTTTGCTTAACCTCTTTCCCAAGGGCAATGCTACATATACCACTACAAGGCGTTTGGGGCACAGCGGTTACACTAAACTCACCTGGGAGATGGACAAGTACGGAAAGTTGAAACGGTCGATTGTCGAGACCAAGCCAGACGGCCGCTTTATCCCGGTGGCGAGAGATAAGAATGCAATTCAAAGCGCAGGCAAAATCAAGAAAGACTATAATGTTTTCGGGCAACCGGTTTCGGGACGGCCGACATATATCATGGACGATTGTGGTCATGCTTCAGCATTGCAGATAGGAGGTACCAACGATTATATCAATCTGTTTTCTCAGAATGCAAGTATGAACAAGGGTGCATGGAAAGCTGGTGAAGATATAGGGCGCAAGGCTATTCAGGAAGGAAAGACAGTTGTGCGCGAAACCAGATATTTATATGCAAACAAATTTGATATGCGCCCTAAGTCAATGACAGTTAACCAAACTGCAGACGGAGTGTCACAGATATCCTCACAAGTTTTTGAAAATCTCATCCAGGCAGTAAAATAGGAGGGCGCAGCCCCGCCTCTTCTGCTTGGACAGGATAGTAGATTTGGAAATTCTTGATTCTTCCTTTAGGCTCCCCAAATCATTCGATGCCAAGCAGTTCTTTGATGAGCATTATGGTGTTGTGATTGATGATGATATTCCTCCGCAGCGAGTTCTGCTCAAAGTGACTCCTCAGCAATGGAAATACTTCCAATCTCTTCCGCTGCATAAGTCTCAACGCGAACTTGAAAGCAACGACCAGTGGTCCATCCTTGAGTACCACATGGCACCAACCTGGGATTTGGCCATGGAACTGATGAAGTATTATGACAAAGTCGAAGTCCTGGAGCCAGAATCACTGCGTAATGAAGTGATCGATTATGCCTACTGTATTCTTGAACAATATGGAGAGAGGCCTTAATCACATCAAAAAGGGTTAGCCGCAGAAACAAACCGTTAATCCTGGGAATCTATTGCAAAAAAAGCTGGAGATGGCTTTTACTTTCTCCTCGCTAATCTTACAATTATCTGAACCAATCTTATACGCAATCGTTACCGATGAAGCGTCCTTTTCGCAATCGGGAAGTTCACTTTTGCGAATAATGGGATTAGTTGGAGGACAATCCACGGAGGTTTGAAATAGGCATCCATAGTGCTTAACCTCAATGTTCGCCTTCTGTGTATCAGAAAGCAGCAAGCAGAGGTTCTCGTCTCTGAATGGTTGTTGATAGTCCTTGTCCTTAAGACGGCCTACATACGATAATGTGACCCACCTGTCTTTGTTTTGATTTATCCAGACATAGATCTGATTACCGTCCGTCCAGCCTACAAGCGCATTCAATGCAATAATTAACGTGACATACCTGGGATAATCAGCATCGCACTCTCTGGCTATCTTCAATGCATCTAAGATAAGTTTCTCTTGACTAACAGTTGCCATAAGATTCATTCCCTTTGATAATTAAGTAAAGATAGTAATTGTTTTCTTTACCGACAAAGATAGAGGGTTAATCCGCAATAATCTGGCAGTCTTATTTATAAAGAGCAATCCCATCCTGCCATTTTTTGGCGGACATACGTACTAACTTTGCCGCCATGAAAACACGGGAACAAGAACCTGACTACCGCTCTCTGAGCGAAATCCAGCTCAAATACGAGCTTATCCAACTAGAAAAACGTATCCTTCGTATCACCGGAGACCCGCTGGCTTCCGGGGGCAAGGGCTACAGAAAGTTTTTTTGCTGGGCCAGCAACAAAAACTCCGTCGAGCGCGTTCAGGAGCTGATGAACGACCGCAGCTACATTCTGAACCTGCTCTTCGAGAAGCACTGCACTCCCTCCGAAATCGCCCGTCTGGAAAATGTCAACACGTTGCTGCTGGATCTTGCCAACCGCACATACAAGCGTACAGCCAGTCTCGCCCGCCTGGTACTGTCAGCCCCGAGGGAAGAGCTTGACGATGACCTTACCGTCGAAGGGAAACTCGTTCCGGAATTCGACCTTCCTTCCTCCGTGCTGCGTCTGGAAGACGATTCCTACTATGGATCCGACTTCGTCCGTATGGCCGCAATCCTTCAAGAGACAGAGGAGTACCAGCCCGCCATGACCGACGTTTGCTGTTATCTGGACCAGATAGACAACTACACACCGTCCATCTCGGACAAGGAACTGGGTTGTGCCAACGAACTGGACGACGGCATCACTTGGGGCGAGGCCTGGCTTCGGATCCCGCAGCTCGAACACATCTGCATCTGCCACGCCCTGCACGCTCTCGTGACTCACATGAACTGGTCTATTCCCGACGTGCTTCGGATTAACGATTTTAAAATTGAAGTCGCCCTTACCGTCCAACAGTATTCCGACCAGGCCCGCAACCGCCGCTGGTGGTGGAGCAAGTGCGATTTTCAGAAATTCAAGGAAATCTTCCTGAAGGAAGCCGAAAGCCGCGCGGGACATCTCCCGATAGAAACCTTCGTCCTTCAGCGTGCTCGCGACTACTTCGAAGAATGGGCTGACGAAGCCCTGGCTAAAGCGGATATTTCCGACCTCGACAGCTACTTGAAGGCACTCTACAACAAGATAAACCGTATTGAGCCATGATTGCCAAAGAAACCTTGGAAGGATGCTTCTGGCAGCGGTCGGCTTTTCCAAAAAAGTGATATATTTGCAAATCAGAGGATTTGCAATATGTTGGAGAGAATAGTTTCGCAGATAAACCAGATAGTCTGGAACCCGGGGCTGGTGGTGCTGCTCATCGCGGCGGGGCTGTATTTCTCCGTACGCACGCGCTTCGTTCAGATACGGCGCTTCTCCACCATGCTTCGCTCCCTTTTTGCCCGCAGCGGCAGGGACGGAAAGGGGATTTCATCGTTCCAGGCCTTTTGCATCGCCCTTTCCGGACGGGTCGGTACCGGCAATATAGTAGGTGTGGCGACCGCAATAGCCTTCGGAGGTCCCGGAGCAGTATTCTGGATGTGGGTGGTCGCTTTCTTCGGCGCCTCTACCGCGTTCGTTGAGTCCACTCTGGCGCAAATGTACAAGTTCCATCATGCGTCCGGGTACAGGGGCGGACCTTTCAGTTTCATTGAGAAAGGACTCGGCCTGCGCTGGCTCGGTGTGGTATTCGCCGTCGTCACGATAATCGGATGCGGGCTCTTCCTTCCGACAGTCCAGGCAAACGGTCTTTCGTCCGCCGTGGCCAATGCCTTCCCGGTATCCGCCCTGGCATCCGGCATCGCCCTTGCGATTATCCTTGCCGTCGTCATTATGGGTGGAGTCAGGCGCATTGCGAGCGTTGCTTCCGTCATAACGCCGTTCATGGCCCTCGGATATATTCTCCTTTCCCTCGTCGTCATAGCATTCCATATCGACAAGGTGCCGGGAGTGCTCGCCGCAATCGTCACCAATGCCTTCGGAATCAATCCTTTATGCGGAGGAATCATTGGCTCGGCGATTGCGATGGGAGTCAAACGGGGCATATTTTCCAACGAAGCGGGGCAGGGGACGGGCGCCATCGTATCCGCCGCTGCGGACGTACCGCATCCCGCGCAACAGGGCCTCGCCCAGTCGTTCTCGGTATATGTAGATACTCTGCTTGTGTGTACGGCGACGGCGCTTATGATACTCTGCTCCGGCACGTTCAACGTGCTGGCGGCGGACGGAAGCATACTATATGCCGGTGCGCCGGAACTTGCCAACAATTACGTGAGCTATACCCAGAGTGCCGTTGATTCGGTGATGGCCGGATGGGGCGGCAAGTTCATCTCGATTGCAATGGTGTTCTTCGTGTTCAGCACCATAATGGCATATTATTTCTATGCCGAATCCAGCCTCATCTACCTGTTCCGGGACCGAAATCCCAAAGGCGAAAGAATAGCTGTCCGCGTGCTCCAGGTGCTGATGCTTGCCGCGGTGGTCTTCGGAGCCGTGCGCGAGGCCGACCTCATCTGGCAACTTGGCGACATCGGAGTCGGCCTGATGGCGTGGGTTACTGTAGTTTCCCTTTTCTTCCTTTGTCCGAAAGCAATTGCGGCGCTTAAAGATTTCGAGACGTCAAAAAAATGACTAAATTTGTACTTCTACACCGACAGACATGAAGAAAATGATACTCAAGTGCCTTCTGGCAGCAACAGTTGCAGCCATGGCAATCTCCTGCGGAGCCTCCCAAGGAAATCAGAATTATCAGACCACCGAAGCTTCCTCCGAAGAAAATGCTTCCGTAGTTTATTTCACCAAAGACATCAGCCCCGAGGGCCTCATCCGCGTCTATGAAGCGCTTGGCGTGCAGCCCCAGGGGCGCGTTGCAGTAAAGATCTCCACAGGCGAGAGCGCAAAGTCCAACAACCTCAGCCCCGAACTAATAGGCGACTTCGTGCGCAAGGTGAACGGCACTCTGGTTGAATGCAATACCGCTTACGGAGGCAGCCGTTCCACAACCGAGAAGCACCGCGAGGCAATCGCAGAGCGCGGCTACGAAGCCATAGGACACGTTGACATCATGGACGAGGAAGGGGAGATAAAGATTCCCGTCAAGGACGACAAATGGATTAAGTACGACATCGTCGGCTCCCACATCCAGAACTACGACTTCATGATCAATCTCGCCCATTTCAAAGGGCACGCGATGGGCGGATTCGGAGGCGTTCTCAAGAATGCATCGATAGGCGTAGCCTCCTCTAACGGCAAGGTCAACATCCACTCCGCAGGCAAGGTCGAGAAGGCCTCTGCCGACGGCAACCTCCACGCCCCCGACGGCTGGTTCCTCTCGCCCGAGAAGAACACTCCGTTTATCGAAAGTATGGCAGCAGCAGCCCAGGCAGTACACGACTACTTCAAGGGCAACGTCATATACATCGACGTAATGAACAATCTGTCAATTGACTGCGACTGCGACGGCAACCCTCATGATCCCACCATCCAGGATATCGGAATCGCTGCGTCTCTCGACCCTGTGGCACTCGACAAATTCTGCCTCGACCAGGTCTTCACACTGCCTGCAAGCAAGGAGAATGATACCAAGGCCCTGCTGGACCGCATCAATCAGCGTCATGGCACCCGCATAGTTTATCGTGGCGAAGAGAACGGCCTGGGCACCACAAAGTATAAGGTCGTAGTCATCGACGAACAATGAATCGCTCCTTCCTGATACTTGTCATGGCACTTGTAGCAGCATGCAGCGCCGGAGCCGGATGGACCCCTGCCGAAAAGGAGACCATAAGCGGCCAGGGAAACGTGATGCGCGTACTGACGATTGACGACAAGGCCGATTCCCTCGTGCTTCGCACTCCATGTACCGATCTTTCCGCAGAAGAAATCCGCGACCCGTTGTACGCTGCACTTGCTTCCAAGATGCTTTCCACCGTAACTGATCCTTCCCAGGACGGAGTCGGTATCGCTGCGCCGCAAGTCGGAATCAGCCGCCGCATCGCAGCTGTGCAGCGCTTCGACAAGGAAGGGGAGCCGTTCGAGGTTTATCCCAACATCAGGGTCGTTGCTACCCGCGGAGAGACCACCCCCGGTCCGGAGGGCTGCCTGTCCATCCCCGGCCGCCGTGGCAACGTGCTGCGTTATCGGGACATAGACATCAGTTATACGTCTGTTGCAACCGGACGCGACACTACCGAGCGCGTACAAGGTTTTACTGCGGTTATCTTCCAGCACGAAACCGACCACCTGGACGGAGTCCTTTATATCGACAAACTGTTCCAGACGCCGGAGGAATAAGGCCTCGCCTGAATGACAAAACGCCGCCTTGTTTAGGACGGCGTTTTTTATTATTTTTGTGCCGGATCGCGGTGCCTGCAAAAAGCTCAAAAGGGAATCCGGTGCAATTCCGGACCTGTGCCCGCAGCTGTGAAATCCATAACGGCCTTCAACCCAAGCCATTGCCCTTAAGAGGGTGAGAAGGCGAAGGCCGGGACCAGTCAGAAGACCTGCCGCGATCAAGTTGAACAAAGGGGCTCGGGGGCAAGTTCCGGTTAAAACGAATGATAATGAAAAAATCAAGTCTGGCGGCACTGTGCACGGTGCTTGCCGTATTGTCTGCCTGTAAAGGCAACGTTCCCGATCCTGAGCAGCCGTCGGCCGACTCCAGCCTCACAGGAACGGAAGTGCAGATGCCCGAAATCGGCTCGTCCGCAAAAAAACTCTTCGTGCTCAACGAGGGCAGCATGGGGGCAAACAACGCCTCGCTTGACTTCCTTCGTTTTTCTGACGGGAACTACATCACCCAGTCTTTCCGTAAGATGAACCCCCTTGTGGCCACCGGTATCGGAGACGTGGGCAATGATATTGCGGTCCACGGAGATGAACTCTGGATTGTGATAAACAACTCCGGCCTGGTGGAGGTGGTATCAGCTGCCGATGAGACGGAAATCGCAGCCATCCAGGTCCCGACGCCACGCAACATAGCCTTCGACGGCAAATATGCGTACGTAACTTCCTGGGCGGGCGCCTATGCAGTCGGCCAGTACGACGAAAACGGAAAATACAGCATAAGCGACAGCAAGAATCCCCGCGGACAGGTATATCGCATCAATCTTTCCACCAAGGAGCTCGAAGGTTCCGTGCAGGTCGGCTACCAGCCCGAGGGCATCGCCAGTTACGACGGAAAGCTCTATGTCGCCAATTCCGGCGGTATTTCCAGTCAGCTTCCGCCTTCGTACTCATACGACAATACTGTAAGTGTCATCGATGCGGCAAGTTTCAGGGTCGTACAGACCGTAGAAGTGGAGGTCAACCTCAAGAACGTCCATTCCGACGGACGCGGAACGATCTACGTAACAAGCTTCGGCGACTATTGGAACATACATTCCGGCCTATATGCGTTCAGCGCAGCTAACCCCGCTGAGGTCCGCAAGATAGACGGTGCCGTTTTCCAGGAAGGAGCGACCAACGTAAGCTGCTCTTTCCTCCTGGGCGATACTGTATATTGCATAGGTACACCCGACGAATTCGACTGGAGCAAGCCGCGCAGCTATAGCCTCTGGTCCGTAACGACCAAGAATGCCTCCCAGGCCGTCAGCACCGTTTCGTTCTACCCCTTTGCGCTCTCCGGCACCCCTTATGGCCTTGCCGTTGCGGGGGAGAACCCGGGCCTGCTGTTCGTAGGCGATGCAGGCGATTACTTCAATCCCGGCACTGTTAGCTGCTACCGCCTCGACGACGGAGAGCCTCTATGGAAAGTGAACGCCGGTGTGTGCCCCGGCCACTTTGCCCTCTATTAGGTGCTCCGCACCTGCATCATACTGTTTGCTGCAGCGTCCGCATATACTCTGGCTGGCGCTCAGGAAGCCGACACTCTGTCTGCCGCCGCCGTCAGTGCAGTCAGGGCCAAAGTTGTAACCGCAGCCGCAGAGGAAGTCTTTCTGCCAGATCAAAAAGCTCTGCCTCAAGGCGTTGCCGACGTACTGCGCCACTTCGGCGGAGTCCAGGTCAAAGACTACGGGGGAGCGGGAGGCCTGAAGACCGTGAATGTCAGAAGTCTCGGAAGCGAACATGTCGGCGTATTCCTGGACGGAATCCAGATAGACAACGCCCAGAACATGCAGGTCGATCTGAGCCGTTTCTCTACCGACGGACTGGGGCTGGTTTCACTGTACAACGCCCAGAAAACCAGCCGGCTGCAGACTGCAAAGGAGTATGCGGCCGGAGCTTCGGTGCATCTTGACAGCCAGCGCCCCCTCGCAGACGGTGGCAAGGCCAGGCTTGCCCTGGGCACGCTCGGATCGGTTAATCCTTCTGTCTGTATGGACAAGTCGCTGGGCAGGACGATGCTTCGCGCAGGCGCAGAATTCCTTTACAGCGCTGGACGATACAGGTATCCGTACTTCGACACGACTCTGGTACGCGAGAATTCCGACATACGTTCACTGCGGCTCGACGCCCAGCTTTTCGGTACGGTCCGCGGGGGAGACTGGACCCTTAGACTCTATTCTTACGGCTCCGAGAGGGGCTTCCCTGGACCGGTGATACGTCGGGCGGGCGGTTTTCCTCTGAGCGCCGAGCGGCAGGCCGACCAGGACTTTTTCGCCCAGGGCTCTTGGATTCAGGAGTGGTCGGACCGTATTTCCTCCGCGATAAGGTTCAAGTACGCAAACAATTATACCCATTACGACACGCATCCAGAGAAGAACCCCATGGCCATGCCGTACGATCTGCATTACCGTCAGCAGTCGGGATACCTGTCGCTGTCGGGTTCTCTGCTGCTGTCGGACCGGTGGTCGGTGGACATGAGCGGCGATGTTCAGCACTGCGCTCTGGAGTCCGACGCGGGGCAGTTCGTCAGGCCGCATCGTACCGAGTTCACCGGGGCGCTCGCCAGCCGTGCCGTATGGGAACGGTTCCGCATTGCAGCTAATCTGGTATGGCAGGGAGCATGGGACCGCTACGACGCCAAGGGGGCAGGAGGGTGGAACAGGGAAGATGGCTACCGCAGCGCCTGGATGCCGTCGCTGAATCTTTTCTGGCAAGCACTTGACTGGCTTTCGCTGACGGCAACCTGCCGGCGCAGCTACCGCCTGCCATCATTCAACGACCTGTATTACACGCAGATGGGCAATGCCGCCCTCGTGCCTGAATCTGCCGTTCAGACCAGCCTCGACCTGAGGGCCGGCCAAACCCTCGGACCATGGAAATGGGAGCTGCGCATTTCGCCTTACTACAACAATATAGACGACAAGATTGTCGCTATTCCCACGGTATCGCAGTTCCGCTGGACCATGCTCAACATTGGCAAAGTGGACGTCGCCGGACTCGATGTCAAGGCCTGCGGGGCGTTTTCCTCTGATGGCTGGGAATGTTCCCTTGCTCTCCGCTATTCGCTTCAGCAGGCATTGGACCACAGCAGCCAGGGGAGCCTTACATGGGGGAATCAGATTCCGTACATTCCGCTGCACAGCGGGAGCGTGTCGGCGCATACGACATGGCGTGGCTGGAGCCTGCGGTGGGATACGTCCGCGGTCGGGCAGAGATGGTCCCGTTCAGCAAATACCGACGACTATCGTCTTCCGCCTTGGAGCGTAAGCGATGCATACTTGATGCACACACTGACTTTTGACGAAGGTCTGAGGATGAATGCCGGCATAAGCGTCCGAAACATATTCAATTGCCGTTACCAGATAGTCCAAGGCTATCCCATGCCGGGAACTACGGTCATGGGGCAACTGGAATTCAGCTGGTAACGAGACGCAGAAAGGGGATTATCGCTTCCAGAAACGGGGCGTAATGTCTTCTCCGTGATAGTAGAGGCGCTGGTTGGTGGTGCGCTTGTTCAAGGGCCCCAGAGACTCGATGTAAGGACCAGTCTTGATGTAATCAAAATAACGGCCATACTCGTCTCCGACGCTCTCGCGGCCGGTATAGAGGGCTGTTTCGACTCCTGGATACGCATCCTTTATATGGCGTGCAAGCGAGAACAGGGAATCGCGGTCGCGACCTTCGCCAAGGAACAGGAAGCAGTTGACGCCGAAGTTGTCTGCAATCATGGCGTCTATCGCCTTGGCGGTCAGCTCTTCGCCGATATCGTCGCGGAGGAAAGGAGAGTGACATCCTGGGCAATTACCCTGGCAGTTGGTAATCTCTACTGCCAGGGTAACGCGATCGGGTATTTCTTCGGCCACGACATCTGTGAGGCCGGGGAGGTACTTAAGCATCCTTGGGGGTGTAATAGCGGTGTTCAGCTTCTATCTGACGGGGCTCCGCAAAGCTGGAGACTCTCTTGAGGTAGCCGATTACACGGGTAAGGTAATCAAGGTTTTCGCTGCCGCACTTGGGGCACTTGGTAAGGGTGTCCTTGCTGATGTATCCGCAATCGTTGCAGACGGTGTTGCGGCAGTTGAAGGTGAAGTAATTGGTGCCGTAATGCGCGGCGGTGCTGAGGAGCTGGCGGTACTGCTCTTTGCTGAGGTGCTCGGCAATGTTCATGTGCAGCGCGCTGCCTCCGTCGAGATACTTCACGAAATCTTCGCCATGCAGCTTGAACTTGTCTATCATGGACACGGAAGTGTCTTCCGGATTGTAGAAGTAGGAGCTGTAAAGGTTGTGCTTTGAAGAAACGAAGTAACCGTCCTTCTTGTCCCACTTGTAATTCTTTGCCGCAAGGTTCTCTGCAGGTACGAATTCGGTGTTGAACATGGCGTCGGGAGTGCGGTCCTTGCGGTTTGCAATGTTGATTGTCTCCAGGATCGTATTGACGAATGCACCATATTCGGGATTGGGCGAAACCTCGAGCCCGAGGAATTCGGCCGCCTCGGTAAGGCCGTTCACGCCGACGGTAAGGTACTGGCGCTTCATGTCTATGAAGCCGGCCTTGTAAACGTCGAGCATCTCGGCTTTGAGGAAGTCCTTTATAATCTCGTTGAAAGCTATCTGGTACTTGTGCACACGTTCGGTCATTTCCCGTATATCCTTGGTAATGAAGTTGGTGTACAGGTCGTCCTTGTCGTAGAAATTGCTCACGGGGTCCAGGGGCTTGCCGGCCTCCAGATGTACGCCTCGCCTTTCTGCGAAATAGTGGCGGACGGAATCCTGGATGAGACGGTTAAGATTGATGGTCATAACCGACTTGGAACCGGTGCTCACGGAAGCGGTACCCATGGAGTACTGGTGAGTGGTATGGTTGTGGCTGGTGTCCTCCATGTCCTTGAGGGAGTTGCGCAGGCGGCAGCAGCTGCTCAGGGAGTCGGGGCTGTTGCTCAGATAGCAGAAGAAGCTGTGGCCCTTTGCCCACATTTCCGCAGTGAAGTCTGCGTAATCCTTGTCGGCGAAATCGTCGCCTCCGTCTGTCAGCAGAGCCATGGTCTCGACGGGGAAGGTGAGGATATAGTGGTTGCGCTCCTCGTTGAACCAGTTCATGAAGTGGCGCTGAAGCCAGTCGAGAGTCTCCCACTTGGGGGCGGTGCCGTCGGGGAAGCGGAAGTCGCCGAACACGCCTTCGAAATAGGGCTTGTCGAAGTAGCCGATGTTCCAGAACACTGTCTGGTATCCGCGGTTGCCGGCGGGCATGTTCATGGAGTGAACGACCTGCTGGAAACCGTTGTCGATGACTTTTCGCAGAGTCCTCTTCTTGGTGTTGAGCTCGACCACGTCGTCGAGGTGCTCGAGATAGTCGTCACCGTAGTCCTTGCGTACGAAATAATCGAAATACATAAGGAACTCTGGAGTGGCGACGGCTCCCATGAACTGTGACGACACCGAGTACACCAGGTTGATGAATTCGCCGCAGAAACTCTTGAGGTCCGTAGGGGCGATGGAGACCCCGCCCAGCTCC
>DGVM01000028.1 GCA_002395925.1 Bacteroidales bacterium UBA4284 | reverse complement strand
CAAAAGGGGGTGACTATCAGTCTCTCGACTTTTTAATCACCCCCCTTTTCTTTTCTCCCTACCTGCTATTTTGCGTAACGCTCTGCTACTACATCCCAGTCAACAATCTCCCAGAGGGCGCTGAGATGGGCGGGGCGACGGTTCTGGTAATCCAGATAATAGGCGTGCTCCCACACGTCGAACGTGAGCAGTGGCTTCAGGCCACGGCGTACAGGATTGCCAGCGTTGGACTCCTGGGTTATGACCAGATGTCCCTGAGGATCTGCGGAAAGCCATACCCAACCGGAGCCGAAAAGCCCGGCGCCTTTGGCCTCGAAATCCTTTTTGAAGGCCTCCAGACTGCCGAAGTCGCGTTCCAGGGCACGCAGCAGCGCTCCATCGGGCCCGGCAGGAGAACCTGCAGGCTTGAACTGGGTAAAATAAAGAGTGTGATTGAGCACCTGGCCGGCGTTGTTGTAGAGGCCGCCCTCCGCAATTCGTACAATTTCCTCGATGGAACGGTCCTCAAGACCACTGCCTGGAAGGGCCGCATTGAGGTTGTTGATATAGGTCTGAAGGTGCTTGCCATAATGGTAAGCCACGGTCTCCGCGCTGATTACGGGAGCAAGTGCATCCTGCGCATAAGGCAGGGCTACGGGGGTGAATTGAGCTTGCGGCATAATTGATGTATAAGTTTAAACAAATATACGAATTTTTGTTACATTTGCGATTGAACATACCGCGCTGATAGAAAAATAGTGAAAATTAACTAATCTTTTTTGTCCGGATAATCGTAGATTTGCATAAGTGAACAACCATTCAAACATAAGCTCAATATGAAAAGATTTTCCTTGATTCTCGCAACGGCCCTGGCAGTGCTTGCAGCACAGCCCGCGTCCGCTCAGCTCAACTCCGCACTGCGCTCCCTCGGGAACAAGGCGTCCGGAGCCCTCAGGAATGAGGCCAACAAGGGCGCCCGCAAGGCAATCGAAAACGCAAAACAGGCTGCACAGGACAGGGAGGACGCGAAGGCGGCTTCCCAGGTCATTGAAGGCAAGACCCTGTACGTCAGCGTATCCACAGGTTCGGCCCGTTCCGACGGATTGACTCCCGAAAAGCCTCTGAAAGATCTTCAGAAAGCCATCGACATCGCTGAAGAGAACGACAAGATCCTGGTTGCAGAAGGCAACTATCTGGGCAACATGGACCGCGGTTACGTCGAATGCGGACGTTTCGGCAACGCTACCCAGGCCGAGGACAGAGGTAAATTCATCAGCATCTACGGAGGCTATTCCACCGATTTCAGCGAGCGCGACGTAATGAAGTACGTAACCAAGCTCCAGCCTACCGACCATCAGTTCATCGCCCCCTTGTTCAACTTCAACGCAAGGCGTCCCTACGGATACAAAGGTCCCGTCGGCACTGTTGTCATCGACGGTCTGGTATTCGACTTCGGCGAGAACAACATCTACTGCGCCGCAGACCCCGACAATGAGCTGACCGGCACTCCCAACGCAGGCGTCCTCACCGGCCGCTTCGTTGAGCCCGACGCCTCTCCCAACTGCGCCAAGGTAGGATATGCCAACGGCAACGAATATGCCCTGCACATGGATGTAGAAGGCAACGTACGCATCTCCAACTGCATCTTCGTCAACTGCCGCGACTACGGTATCGCCGCCATGATGGGCATAGGCCACATGGAAATCTGCAACAACATATTCATCTCCTGCCGCTATGCAGCATGCCAGGTCGCAGGTACCACCAGGCCCGAGGATATCGAAAAGGTGTCCCTCGATTTCCACCACAACACCGTCCTCTTCACCTGGACCCGCACCAAGGCTTTCGAAGACATGGGCCAGGGATTCCGCTTCATGAACGGCATACGTACCATCGACGTCCACAACAACATTTTCGGCTGCAACAGCAACTGCGGCGTCGAAAGGTGCAGATACGAAAGCAACAAGGCGGATGAGGCTGCAAAGATCAGCAACC
The DNA here is from genome assembly GCA_002395925.1 of Bacteroidales bacterium UBA4284. Next base: position 13,959 of record DGVM01000028.1, on the reverse strand, counting down.
TCTACGACAACTACTTCTTCGCCAACAAGAGAGACCTCGAAATCGCTTCTTCCGGCAAGGCTACCATCTCAGTCCCCGCTTCCCGCATAGAAGAAGTGGACGAGAAACTCATCGGTCCCAAGTACGAAGGCAACCGCGACCTCCCCGAGAGCGAGACTGCATTCATCCAGGCCATCGACCAGCCCTACCTCGAAGGATTCATGTCCCTCAAGATCATCCAGTCCGAGAGCTACAACCCCAACTCCGCAGCCAACCAGGTCAACCGCCTCTTCGGCCTCAACCAGCAGGGCACCGAGATCGTACGTCCCAGCATGTACTGCAACAAGTATCCTTGGGAGAAGGCTAAAGACCTCTTCGGCAAGGTTGCCGACTACGGCGCACAGATGCCTCAGTAAGCAAATCCTACTATAAAAAAAACGGACGGAGCCCGACGCTTCGTCCGTTTTTTTAGCTTCTTATTGTTTGATATGTATGTCAAGCTGAGGGAACGGGAATTTGAAACCGGCCTGCGGCAGCCCCTTGTAGATGGCGTCGTTGACGGCGAAGTTCGCAGCCCAGTAATCGCTGCCGCGCACCCAGGCACGCACCAGGAAGACAACGGCGCTGTCGCCCAGTTCCTTAACGCATACGAGCGGGTCTTCGGCCCCGGGTGTCTTGGAATCGAGGACGCGGGGATCGGATTTGATTATTTCCAGGAGCTTGGCTTCGCAGGAGTCTGCGTCCGTGCCGTATTCAAGGCTCACGTTCCAGTCGAGCCTGCGGAGCGGGTTGCGGGTGTAATTGTTGATGGTGCCGTTGGCCAGAGTGCCGTGAGGTATGGTGACGCTGCGGTTGTCGGGAAGGGTGATGCGGGTGCTCACGATAGACATTTCGGTCACGGTGCCGGCGTAGCCCTGGGCTTCGATGAAGTCTCCTACCTTGAATGGTTTGAAAGCCAGGATGAGCAGGCCGCCTGCAAAATTCTGGAGAGTTCCGCTCAGTGCCATACCTATGGCAACGCCTCCGCCTGCCAGCAGTGCCGCAAGTGAAGTGGTATTAACCCCAAGGGCGCTGACAGAGATCACAACCAGCAGTATGGTAAGCACTACAGAAGTAAAACTCGATACGAACGAGGCCACGGTCCTGTCGGTTTTGCGCCTGTCGAAATACTTGTTGAGCGACTTCTTGATTATCTTTATGAGCCAGATGCCGACGATATATATGAGGAAAGCGACAAGCAGCTTGAGCCCGAACTGAATCATGTCGGTGCCCAGTTTGTGCATGGCTGCCTGTGGGTCGGTGGCGAGAGCTTCGGCAAAACTGTCTGCCGTGCGTTTGAGAGAATCCACTTTGCTGACGTAGTCTTGGGTGGGGATTACCGGTGTCTGTAAAATCATGGCGCAAAGGTACTCAAAAACAGCAAGAACAAAAAACAGAAGTTTTTTGCACACAAACTTTGATTTTTGAAAATTACTGCATACCTTTGATATATATAAATAAAAATATTTATTAAACTCCATATTAATTCATAACCATTTAATTAACCTTATGCGCAAAATTCTATTAACCTTAGTTGCTGCGCTGTTCGCAATCACTGCACTCAACGCACAGACGGTCAAGTACAATCAGTACGGCGTAGCCGTAGAGTCCGATGTACTTGACGCCGAGTCCCAGGACGGATTTCTGGTGCTCGCATCGCCTACCTCCGGCTACAAGATCTGGTTCGACAACAGAGCCCAGTTCGACGCAGCCGCATTCTTCGGTGCCCCCTCGTACGCCGACCCCATCGGCAACGGAGTCAGTATCCGGCGGGCGCGTTTCGCCATCAAAGCCCAGGTAGATGAGAACTGGTACGGCGAATTCGACATGGACCTTGCGGACGGCCTGGTAGAACTCAAGGACGCCATCGTCCGCTACACCGGCATCCCCAACCTGGAACTTCAGGTAGGTAACTTCAAGGAGAACTTCTCACTGCAGCGCAACACGTCTTCCCGCTACATACAGTTCATCGAGCGTCCTATGGTCTGCTCCGCCCTCGCTCCGTCCCGTCACCTCGGATTCAATGCCAAGTATGACAATCCCTGGATATGGGCGTCCGCAGGCATCTTTGCCCAGGAAGGTGCAGGCGCTGAGGAAATTACCAACGTACAGGACAATAACAAGGATTTCGGCCGCGGCATCAGCTTCATCGGCAACACCGGTTACTCCGCAACCGCAAAGCTGGTCCTCCGTCCCCTCTGCAAGCTCGACAACGCCAGCCTGCACATAGGCGCGGCCTATTCGTACCGCACCACCAAGGGCAGCATGGCTACCGGCGAGTGGGGCACCTACAGGGCAAGCGCCCGCAACTCCACCAGCATCAACCGCAAGAAGTACATCGACACCAACAACCTCAAGGACTACGATTTCAACAATCTCTGGACCGTTGAACTCGCCGGCCACTGGGGAGGTCTTCGTTACGAGGCCGCATACCTAGGCGACAACGTCCACTTCAAGGACACCAAGCTCACCAACGACTTCGGCGGCTGGTACGTACAGGCAGGTTATCTGCTCTTCGGCGGCAAGCAGCGCTACGACTCCAAGGGAGCCAAGTACACACGCGTAATCCGCGGCCAGAAGTGGGGAGACATCGAACTCTGCGCCCGCTACGAGTACTGCAATCTCAACGATACCCGCGAAGGCGCCAAGGCAAAGGTTTACGGCGGCGCCGCCGAGGCCTACACCGTAGGGCTCAATTTCTGGGTTACCAACAACGTACGCATGCAGCTCAACTATCAGTACAACAACAACGACCGCTATGCAAACGGCAAGGACAAGCTCAATGTAGGGCTCGACGCTGCCGGCAACCCCACCAAGGATTACACCAAGGTAGTAGCCCCCAACGGCAAGGCCGGTGTCGATTACCACATGGTGGCACTCCGTTTCGAAGTTGACTTCTAAAATCAGACAAACATGAAAAAGATTCTATTGATATCAGCTGCAGCGCTCCTGGCTTTCACGAGCTGCATGGTAAAGGACGAACTGTTCAAAGGTCCTTCCAACATAGAAAAAGTAGTCTTCAGCCCCGAGTCCCCCACCTCCAAGACTCCGGTCGAGGTTACCGCAACCGTAACCGGACTGCAGGCCGTAAAGACTGCAAAACTCACCTACAACGGCACAGCTGTCCAGATGAGCGGTTCCGGCGAGACCTACAAGGCTACCATCCCCGCCCTTGCCGACGGCACCGAGGTGACATTCACGGTAGAAGTGGAGAACGAGGCCGGTTTTACAACCACCTCCGACAAATTCTCCTACAAGGTCGGCGACCCTGCCACAGACTGGAGCAAGCTCAAACTGAACGAAGTCTATGGAGCCGGCGCCGATGATGAGAAGTTCTTCGAGCTTTACAACGACAGCGACTTCGACATCAAGCTCAACGGCGTCACCATCAACAAGGACGAAGGTCTCTGCTGGACCGGCATCGACGGCGAAGTAGTCCCCGCCAAGGGATTCTTTGCAATCATCGGAGCCAAGGGAACCACCACGAGAGGATTCAGCAGCGGTTTCTCCGCCAAGAAGAGCGTCATCGTGGAACTCTTCGACAACAAGGGCAACAAGATCGACACCTTCCAGCGCGGCGAGAAGATGGACACCGGCGAATGGGGTGCATCGCTCAGCAACAACAAGGGATCATGGAGCCGCATACCCGACGGTACCGGCAAATGGATGATTACGGAATCATTCACTCCCGGAGCAGCCAACTCCACCAGCGGAACCGAAGATCCCGACGTTAAACAATAAACTATAGTACATCATGGCAGAACTGAAAATAGGCGAACAGTCAAAGCCCCGCTTTGAATTCCGCAGTTTCGGACAAGATTTCAGCCAGGCAGCCAAGAGAATGGCACGCCTGTCGGTTCCCGTCCCCGAAAAGGTATGGGAGCGAATCAGCGACGAGGTTTACATCATCTCCGCAAAGAACGACATCAACAACACCAAAATCCGTAACGGCAAAATGGACATCAAGACCTATGTCCAGACCGTCGATGGCTTCGAACAGTGGAATCCGCTCATGAAGGGCGAGTTCCCCATCAGCCGCGAGGTCCTGGAGCAGGAGGTCTTCCCCGCCTTCATGGTAGAGATGCCCAAACTCACCAAGGACATCTACACCTACGAGGAGTTCATAGCGATGGTCAAGGCATGCCCCGACCTCGCCGCCGTCCGCGTACACAAGCAGCGCTTCGGATACATGGTCAACGATACGATCTGCGAGGTGGCCAACGTCATCATCAACGGAGCGAAAGTCGTTTCCATCAACTCCGAATCAACGGAAATCGAAGACATCAAGAAAACTGTCGCCGACTGCGGTCTGGAGGGCGTTGAGAACATCAACTACCTGCAGGCGATCAAGCGAGTCATCGGCATGATAGACAAACCCTTAGCAAACGAATAAGCTATGGCGCAGGAAATCGAAAAGAAATTCTTGGTCAAAGGTGACTTCAAGGCCGACGCCTTCAAAGCCACCCGCATCACCCAGGGCTATCTCTCCAGCGTCCCCGAAAGGACCGTACGCATCCGCGTTAAAGGCGACAAGGGCTTCATTACCGTCAAGGGCATAGGCAACGCATCCGGCGCCGCCCGCTTCGAGTGGGAGAAAGAAATCCCCGTAGAAGACGTCAGGGCGCTGCTCGAGCTCGCCGAGCCCGGCGTAATCGACAAGACCCGTTACCTGGTCAAGAACAGCGACGGAGTGCACACCTGGGAAGTCGATGAGTTCTACGGCGACAACGACGGCCTCACTGTGGCAGAAGTCGAGCTCGCCGACGAGAACGAGCCCTTCGACAAACCCGAATGGCTCGGAGAAGAAGTCACCGGCGACCCCAAGTACTTCAACTCCATGCTCATGAAGAACCCTTACAAGAACTGGAAGTAAGATTATGACAACGCAGAACCAGAAGAAGGCGGACAGTCAGTTCGATCCGCTGGACATGAACAACTACAAGGTCGAGAAACTGCCCAAGATGCAGAAATCGAAGTTCGAAGTGTGGATGGCCCGTCTGGGCGCCCCGCTTGCCCTTGTCGCCTTCGTCTGGATCTGCTGGTTCTGCCATATCGGCTTCATAGACAATCTGGATACAAGCACGCTGGCTGCGACCGCACAGAAACGGCTCGGCGTGCTTGGACCGGATGCCTTCGTGCGGGCCAACTACGCAATGCTCGCAATCTTCGTCTCCAGCCTCATACTCTGGATGACGGAGGCCATACCCAACTACCTCACTTCCCTGCTGCTCATTTTGGGAACGGTACTCCTGGGAGTCACCACCCAGAAAGATGCACTCGCCCAGCTGGGCCACCCTGTCATGTGGCTCAACATCCTGAGTTTCGTACTTGCCTCCATGCTGGTAAAGACTCAGTTCGCAAAACGGCTCGCGCTCGCCTTCGTAATCAAATTCGGAAAGAGCGCCAAGGGGGTGCTGTGGAGCTTCCTGCTCATCAACCTGGTACTCTCGGCTTTCATTTCGGCCACCACGGTCAAGGCCACTATCATGCTCCCCATCTTCATGGTTATCTGTGCCATCTACGGAGCAAGCCCCGGCAACCGCAACAACTTCGGCCGTAATCTCGTAATACAGAATCTGTTTCAGGTCAACATCGGCGCCAACGCCTTCTATACCGGCAGCGGCGCCCACCTGCTCGCAATATCTCTCATCGCAGGCTTCGTAGGAAGCTGCGACTTCGGCTATGCCGACTGGCTCGTCGCGGTAGGCCCCATGAGCATCATCATCCTGGTGGTAGGCCTGCTGCTCGGAATGTACGTCTTCTTCCCCATGAAGAAAGACGAGCAGAAGCCCCAGATCGACGGCGGCATAGAGCGCCTGCGTTCGGAACTCGAAGCCATGGGAAAGATGAGCCCCCAGGAGTGGAGGGCAGTCGCCATCTTCATGGTAGTGCTCCTCCTGTGGGTCACCAAAGGCACCTTCCACAATATCGACGAGACCATCGTAGCCCTGCTCGGCGCCATCCTGGCTCTGCTCCCGGGAATAGGAGTGGTCAAATGGAACGACGTCGATATTCCCTGGCACCTCATGCTGTTCTCCGCCGGTGCCTACGTGCTCGGAAGCGGGCTTAACGCCACCGACCTTCCCAACACCATGGTCAATGCGGCATTCGACTCCCTCGGCATAGGCGAAGGCACGCCATTCTGGGTGCTTTACGTAATACTCACCTTCCTAATGATGTACTCCGGGCTTGTATTTCAGAGCAAGACCATACGTACCATGGTCTTCGTGCCCATCGCCCTGGGTGTGGAGGCCCGCTTCGGTTTCATGCCCATGAGCCTGGCTCTCCCCGTATCCATGCTCATCGAGCATTGCTACGTACTGCCCTTCAACAGCAAGCCCGCTGCACTTCTTTACAATACCAATATGTACAGCCAGACCGACGCCTTCAAGTTCGGCATCACCATGATGACCTTCTCGTGGTTGCTGATACTGCTGTTCGGCCAGACGATTCTAAAGTGGCTGCACATCACCCCCGGACTCTTTTAATCTGTATCTGAAATGACTATCCACTGGGACTTCATCATACGGCTCGTCATAGCGGGACTGCTCGGAGGACTCATCGGCTTCGAGCGTGAGTTCCGCGCCAAGGAAGCCGGACTCCGCACCCACTTCATCGTGGCGCTCGGAAGCGCATTGTTCATGCTCATATCCCAATATGCCTTCAACGGGGTCCGCTACGACGCGGCGCGCGTTGCAGCACAGGTTGTCTCCGGCATCGGTTTCATCGGAGCCGGCGTCATCATCTTCCAGAAGAACGTGGTCCGCGGAGTAACCACCGCCGCAGGACTGTGGGTGGCTGCCGCAATCGGTCTTTCGTGCGGAGCTGGAATGTACGACATTGCCGTCGCAGCCTCGCTGCTCACCATCATCTGCCTGGAAACCATGCACTTCATTACCAAGAAGTACGGTGAGCGCCACATAAGCCTGTCAGTCTCTCCCGTAGTCGGAGCAGACGTTCCCGGCATTCTGGAAAGCCTCAAAAAGTCCGGAGCCGGCATTGACTCCTTCTCCTTTTCCGACGGCATAATGTCGGTGAGCATGACAACACGTCAGCGCCTTTACTCTTCTACAGTGGGCAAGATTCTTGAGGCGACCAAGGGCTACAAGGTGGAGATATCATAAAAAAAGGGCCCTGTGCAAGGCCCCTGAAGATCACTCTGTGCAAATATTACTCACCCGGAGCGATTGCTCCCATAGGGCAAGCGTCTGCGCAAGTGCCGCAATCGATACACACGTTGGGATCGATGGTGTAAACGTCACCTTCCTTGATGGCGCCGGTAGGGCACTCACCCTGGCAGGTGCCGCATGCGACACAAGTGTCTGCTGAAATTTTGTAAGCCATAAGTCAAATATTTAAAGTGCATGCAAATTTACGGCCTTAAATTTGAATAAGCAAGAAACAGAGTATTTATTTTAGAAGCTTTTGCAACCATGAAAAAGTGTATTTCGGCTATTGCCATCCTGCTGATGTCGGCTTTTGCCGCCTTCGCACAGAAAGATTTCGGAGGCTCTGCCCGCTTCGATTCCACCGTCCACGACTTCGGCAGGATCGACACCCGCGACGGAGCGGTAAGCCACACATTTACAATCACCAACATAGGCACCGAACCTCTCAACATATTTGCTGTCACCACTACCTGCACCTGCACCAAATCGGAATGGACACGCAAGTCCATCGCCCCCGGCGAGAGCGGCACGGTACAGGCCACCTTTACAAACGACGAAGGGCCTTACCCTTTCGATAAGACCCTTAACGTTTATCTGTCAGGCCTCGAGAGGCCCGTCGTCCTGCACATGAAAGGCACCGCCTTCACGGGCAAGAAGAAGAAATAGCGGTTTACTCGCGCTCGGCTGTCTTGTCCGGGCTCATTACAACCTCTACGAAATTGCCGGAAGCGAGCACCTCGCTGACGGCATTTTTAATGCTCTCGGGAGTGAGGGCGGCAACAGCAGCCTCATACTCGGCATCGTAGTCCATGCCCTTGTAATTGTACCAGTAATTGATTTCCTCAAGCCAGTAACCGTTCTGGATGCGGCTCTCGGGGATGTTCTTTGCAAAGTTCTCGCGTACGCGGGTCATCTGCTCCTCGGTAGGGCCTTCTTCGGCAAGCTTGCGAAGTCCTTCGACCGCGAGGGAACGGAGCTTGTCGGAGCTGCTGGGATTGGTGTTGAAGTAAACCTGGATAACGGAACGGGGAACGGGGTACTTCTGGATTTCCATGGCAGAAGATGCGCCGTAGGTACCGCCTTCCTCTTCACGGAGGGTCGCAACATATATCATGTCGAGGATGAAGGACGCTGCAGAGAGATTGACTTTCTTGGCGACGCTGTAATCAGTATCGTAGTTGTTGTAAACCTGCAGCACGGTGGTCTGCGGAGTCTGCATGTCGGCCTTGAACGCATTCTCAACCTTTCCCTGAACGAGGCGCTCGCCGGTGTCTTTCCAGCTGAGAGCCTTGCCCTTTGCGGGGAGGGAGGCGATATACTTCTCCACCAGAGGCTTGAGTGTTTCGGGATCAACGTTGCCAACGATATAGACTTTGGCACCCTTGGCACTGGCGAAGAGTTTCTTGCAGTTCTTCTCGATGGTCGCAAGATTGGCTGCGTCGAGCACCTTCTGGTCGAGGACGATGTTGCGGGGGTTGTCGCCGAACAGCGTACGGCTGAAAGCCTGCTGGAACTTGAAGTCGGGGGTCTGCTGCAGATTGGGCAGAACAGCCTCTATCTGGCTCTTGGCTACATCGAAAGCATCTTGCTCGTAACGGGGATCAGTGAAATTGAGGTAGAGCAGCTGCAGGGCTGTCTCGAGGTCCTTGGGCTGGCAGCTTGCGGAGATTCCGTGAGTGATGGCATTGATGTAGGTATTGACGCTGACCTGCTTGCCGGCAAGCATCTTGGTAACCGTGGAGCTGGGATACTTGGAAACGCCGCTGTTGCTGCGGAACAGGTTCCAGATATTGCTTTCAAACGAAGGGAGGTCGGCGTCGGGGATGAGGGACTGTCCGCCGTCCATCACGAGGCGCACGAGAACCTGGTCCTTCTTGAATTCCGTAGGAAGGTAAGCCACGGTGACACCATTGCTGAGCGTCCACTCCTTGAAGCCTTTTATCAGCTCACGGGTCTTCTTGACCTTGCCGCTGCGTATGCTTGCAGGATCTATAAACTGGCTGTCGATGACCTCTTCTGCATTTGCCTGGATATCGGAGGCTTTGACAGCCTCGAGAGTTTCGAGCAACTGCTCCTCGGTGGGATTGACGAGGCCTTCCTTTGCGGGACCGTTGTACAGCAGCACCATGTTGTCGTCGGTAATGATCTGGGCGACGGTCTGGTTTACGGCTGCAGCAGGGATGGCAGCGAGCATGGCCTTGGCGAGCTGCAGCTCGACAGCGGGATCCATGTAAGGAGTGTTGTTGAAGAAGTTGCTGATGATGGGCTGCACGAACTCAGGATTCTTGCGGCTGTCGGCACCTTCGGCTCTTTTCTCGTAACGGCTGAGGATTTCATCCTTGGCGCGCTGTATCTCGCTGTCGGAGAAGCCGAAACGCTTCATCTTCTCGATTTCGGTATAGAATGCCTTGAATGCCGGCAGGGCTTCACCCTCCTTGAAGGATACGTCGCCCAGAACGGCTTCGCAGGTCTCGGTAAGTTTGTAAATACCAAGGAAACCTCCGAGGAAAGGTGCGCCGGGCTTGGAAGTGATTTCCTCGAAACGCTCCGACATGACATTGGAGATAATGTCCTTGAGAAGGTCGTTGATGAAAGCCACGTCGGTATTGGCGAACTGTGCAGGTATGGGCTCGCTCTTCCAGAGCAGCTCGACCTCGCATCCGGTGGCCTCGGGATCGGTTACGACTCCCACTATGGGCTCCTTGTTGTCGGGTATCTTGATTACGTCCTTCTGCTTGGGATTGACAGGTGCGGGAATGTCGGCCCAGAGGCTCTTTATCTTGGCCTCGACCTTATCGACGTCGATGTCGCCAACCACTACAAGCGCCTGATTGTCGGGACGATACCAGGTTTCGTAGAAGTTCACGAGGCTCTCGCGCTTGAAAGTCTCGAGATTCTCCTGGCTGCCGATAAGTGAGCAGTCGGCATACTTGGAACCCTTATACATGTACCGCTTGTTCTGCTCATACATACGCCAGGAGGCGTTGCGCCTCTGGCGGCGCTCCTCTATGATGACTCCCCTCTCGGCGTCGATTTCCTCCTGCTCGTTGAGCACGAAATGGGAATAATCATGCATGATGAGCAGACAGGTATCTACAACGCCCTCGCGTGCGACGGGGATGTTGTTAAGCATATACTGGGTTGACTCCACACCTGTGGAAGCGTTGATATTGCGTCCGAACTCGGCGCCGATGCTCTGCAGATAATCAAGCATCTGCTTGCCGGGAAGGTTCTTGAGTCCGTTGAAGCACATGTGCTCGAGGAAGTGCGCAAGTCCGTCCTGGTCGGGGGTTTCCTGAATGGCTCCGATATGGGTTGCCAGGTAGAACTCCGCCCTCTGGGCAGGCTTGTCGTTATGACGGAGATAGTAAGTCAGGCCGTTGTCGAGTTTGCCGACGCGGGTCGCAGGGTCGTTGGGGAGCGGGGTCTGCGCATTCAGCGCAATGTTTACTCCTAAGATCGATGCAATGATAATTACGAATTTTTTCATATCAATATTCGTTAATAATTTTGCAAGTATAATAAATAATTATTGAATTTCAATGTTATTTTAGAGCTTTCTGAAACGCCCTGGCATTTCTGGCATGAGCCTCGGCCGTCTTGGCGAACACATGGGTGCCGTCGAGCGAAGGACTGGCACAGAAGAACAGGCTGCCGCCGCCGTAATCGGGATTGAGGACGGCTTCGATGTACTCCTTGTCCGGTACGTTTATGGGGCCCGGAGGGAGCCCGGCATACTTATAGGTATTGTATGGAGAATCGAACTCAAGATGACGGAACAGGACCCTCCTGAGAACGTAATCGTAGCAGTAAGCCACTGTGGGATCGGCCTGCAGCAGCATGCCTCTCTTGAGACGGTTGAGATAAACGCCCGCTATCTTGTTGTACTCCGGTTTATAGTTGGACTCGCCCTTGACTATGGAAGCCAGCACTACGGCCTCACGGGGGCTCAGGCCCACCCGGGCGGCCTTCTCCTTGTTCTCGTCGGTCCAGAAGGCCTCAGAAGCCTTGCGGCAAAGGTCCAGGACTTCTTCCATTGTGGTACACCAATAAAGACTGTATGTCGCCGGGAAGAACGCGGGAAACACATTCTCGGTACTGGCGCCATAAGAAGCCATAAGCGAGGAATCCTCGAATGCTTTCATGACATCAGCCGAATCTATCTGCAGCTGGCGGGAAATCTTGCGGGCTAACTCTTCCCGGGTACGCAGGGAGCCGGCAAGGGTGAAGGATACCGGGGTCTGCCAGCCGTTGTTGAGCATTCGGGCCACATAAACGCTTGTGCTCTTACTGTTTACGGTATAATGGCCCGGCTTGATGTATGTCGCGACGGACTTTTCGCCGAACACCTTGCGGAGCCTCCTTTCGCTCAGGATCTTGAGCTGCCCCTTGAGGCTGGAAATCACGTCCTCGGGAGTGTCGCCCGGCTTGACATACAGTTCGGCATTCCCGTAAAAGTTGGCAATTTTATTGTCCCTTAGCCAGTTGTATGCAATGACCCCTGCCACAAGTGCGAGGATCGCAATCAGGCTCCAAACAATTTTTTTCATCAGCGGAGGTAAATTGTATCGCCCTCGGAGGGGACGGCGTCTTTCTTGAGGGAGTTAAGCTTGCAAAGAGATGACAGTTTGACGCCGAAGCGCTGGGAGATATCGCGCAGCGAGCCGGAATCAACGTCGGCTATGTATTTGTCGAGCCCTTTTGCGGCCTTGGTCTTCTTACGCTGAAGATAAACGATTTCGCCGGCACGGAGCGGACGGTCCTCGGAGAGGTCGTTGAAACGCAGTATCTCTCCGGGGAAAAGATCGTAAGCCGATGCGATGGTGGCATAAGTGTCGCCTTGGACAGCATATATGCACGGAACGCCATTGACTTCGTACACGTCGCGGGAAAGGGAAATACGTATGACCTCGCGAGCCTCCGACCTGGTTATTTCCACAGGCTGTTCGATTGCCAGGGGCGGCTCGGGAACATCGTCCGCCATCTGATTGTCGAAACGGTACAGCTGATACTCCTCAATGACTTTGATGAGTTTGGCTGCATAGCCCGGGTCGGTTGCATAGCCGGCAGCCTTGAGCCCCTTTGCCCAGCCCTTGTAATCGGTGGGTTCCAAGTTGAAAAGCGACTTGTAGCGGTCTTTATAGCGCAGAAAGTCTGAATGGTCTTTGAACGATGCCGCAGCGTTGGAATACACCCTGAAGCACTCGCCCTGCTTGTCATCGTCCCTGTAGGTTTTCTTGCCCTTCCAGTCGTTGTGACACTTGATGCCGAAATGGTTGTTGTACTTGGAGGCCAGGGTGGACTGTCCGGCGGCGGACTCTACAATGCCCTGGGCAAGTGTAATGGAGGCAGGCACTCCGGTGCGCCGCATCTCGGATACGGCTATCGAAGAGTACTTTTGTATATACGTCTCATAAGGTTCAAGGACCGCGGCGACCGACAGCGACACGGCCAGCATGATTGCAACTATTCTTTTCACGGTCTAAAGATACTAAATTTCGAAGACTTCACAATCATTTGCCGCAATCGTAGAGGGAAAGATTGCACGGCACTCCTGAATAAAAGCTTCAAAATCAGTAACCCGAGACGAATAATGGCCCACTATCAGCCTTTCGGCACCTGCCTCGAGGGCACAACGTGCGGCGTCTGCCGTGGTGGAGTGGAACCGTTGCCCGGCCTTGTCTGCCATCTCTACGGGATAGGTAGCCTCGTGATACAGGCAGCTCACCCCCTTCACCCACTCCGCGAGTTGCGGGAAAGGTGCGGTATCGGAGCAATAGGCATAGGACTTGGGACGGTATGCCGGGTTGGCCTCCATGTGCCTGGGCGTAACGATTTCGTCGAAGCGGAAGCCGTAGCAATCAATCTTGTGATTGAGGGGGAAAGCGCTTACGGTTACGGACTTGGAGCTATGCACAAGCACCGGCTCCTTGCTATCCAGCTGGTGGAAACGGAGCTCGTACAGGTCGCCCGTCCCGAAATAGCAGCGATAGAAATTGAGCACTCCCCCGAGTGCCTGCGGGCCATAGATGTCGAGCGGAGCGCTCCGCCCGTACATGGCCATGGTGTTCAGCAGACCGAAGAGGCCGAAGAGGTGGTCTCCGTGGATGTGGGATATGAAGATGGCCTCGATCTTGAGAAACGACAGATGACAGCGGCGTATCTGCTGCTGGGTGCCTTCGCCGCAGTCTATCAGAAACAAGCGCCCACTTGCTTCTAGCATCTGGGCGCTTGGATTTCTATCAGAAATGGGCATGGCCGAAGCCGTGCCCATTGTAGTGAGTCGAAGGATCATTTACTCTCCTTTCTCGAGTTTCTCCTTGAGGGCTGCCAGGGCGTCGATGTCGCCGAGAGTGGTCTTCTCTACGGTGGCGTTGACCTTCTTGACTGCCTTCTTGGTGGTCTCGGCCTCGGAGACGGCTGCCTTCTCCTTGACCTCCTGGTAAGTACGCAGGTGGCTCAGGATGATGCGGCGGGTGCTGCGACGGAGCTCGACGACCTTGAACGGAAGGGTTTCGCCTACCACTGCGCTCTTACCGTCTTCCTTGACGATCTCGCGGTTGAATGCAAAGCCTTCGGCATCGCCGTCGAGGGTGATCTGGGCACCCTTGTCGGACACGGAAGCGACTGTACCCTCAACAGTGGAGCCTACGGGGAACTTGGCCTCGATCTCGTCCCAAGGATTAGGAGTGAGCTGCTTGTGGCCGAGGCTGAGTTTGTGATTCTGCTCGTCGAAGTCGAGAATCTGAACCTCGATGGTATCGCCGGGAGC
>DGVM01000113.1:53754-59954 GCA_002395925.1 Bacteroidales bacterium UBA4284 | reverse complement strand
ATTCTTCCACATTGTAGTGGCAGACTCACGCTCCCCGCGTGACGGTCGTTACATCGAGCAGCTTGGCTCCTACAACCCCAACTCCAACCCTGCAACCATCAACCTCAACTTCGAGCGCGCACTTGCATGGATCAAGGTCGGTGCCGAGCCCACTCTCACCGCTCGCCGCATCCTCTCCTACGAGGGCGTCCTGCTTCGTCACCATCTCGACGGCGGTGTCGCTAAAGGCGCTCTGACCCAGGAAGTTGCAGACAAGAAGTGGAACGACTGGAAGGCAGAAAGGGATTCCAAGATCGAAGCCAAGAAGACCGGTCTTAAGAATGCTGCCATCGAGGCCCGCAAGGCCGCCAAGGCAGAAGAGACAAAGGTCAACGAGGCCCGCGCCGAAGCTCTCGCCAAGAAGGCCGCCGAGCTTGCCGCCGCACAGGCTGCAGCAAAGGCCGCCGAAGAGGCAGCCGAGGCTCCTGCAGAGGAAGCCGCTCCCGCAGCAGAGGCTCCCGCAGCAGAGTAATGATCCCTGTCGCCAAAATCCTCAAGTCAAACGGCATCGAGGGCGACCTGCTGGTCAGCCTGCTCGATATCGAAATAGAGGAATTGGACACTACGGAACCGGTGTACGTCATTTTCGACGGACTTCCGGTTCCGTTTTTCATTGAATCAATTTCGGCAAAAGGCCGCACCAGGGCGATAATCCACCTCACCGATATCGATTCCCTGGAAGATGCGGAAGAGATTGCCGGACGCGAAATCCTTCTTGACGCCGAATACGAAGACGAAGGCTCCGAAGACTTTACCGGATGGGCCCTCTACGACCGCGAACGCCTCATCGGGACAATCAGCGGCTTCGTGGACATTCCCGGCAATCCCTGTCTGGAGGTGTCTGGCGTCCTTGTCCCTCTGCACGAGGATCTTATCTTGAGCGCCGACCCGACCTCACACGTTCTCGTGATGGCGCTGCCGCAAGGGCTCTTTGACTGAGAATCAATACTCCAGCACCAGCTCGACGGGGCAATGGTCGGAGCCGTAAACCTCGCCCAGGATATCTGTATGGGCGATACGGCCCTCAAGGTTGCTGCTTACGAGAAAGTAGTCGATGCGCCAGCCTACGTTCCTTTCGCGGGCCGCCATGCGGTATGACCACCAGGAATATTTGGCTTCGCCGGGGTGACGGGACCTCCAGGTGTCGATGAATCCGGCCTCGAGAAGACTGGTCATCCTGCCCCGCTCCTCGTCGGAGAAACCGGCGTTGAAGTGGTTGGTAGCAGGATTCTTGAGGTCGATTTCTTCGTGGGCGACGTTCATGTCGCCGCAGATCACCACGCCCTTTCGGGACGCGAGGCCGCAGACGTAGGCGCGGAAGGCATCTTCCCACTGCATACGATAACCCAGACGCCTCAGGCCGTCCTGGGAATTGGGGGTATATACGTTCACCAGATAGAAATCGGGCATTTCGAGGGTAATCACGCGCCCTTCGGTGTCGTGCTCGGGAATGCCCATGCCGCAGGTGACGCCAAGAGGCTCCAGGCGGGTGTAGATGCAGGTACCAGAATAGCCTTTCTTCTCTGCATAATTCCAGTAAGAGCGGTATCCGGGGAATTCCAAATCAATCTGCCCGGCCTGCAGCTTGGTCTCCTGCAGACAGAAAAAATCGGCGTCGAGACCGACGAAAATATCGGCAAATCCTTTGCCCGCCACGGCTCTGAGGCCGTTTACGTTCCAACTGATGAATTTCATATGCGACAAATATACCACTTTTTCTTATCTTTGCATGTTATGAGACCACTCAGACTTACAAATACGCTCACCCGAAGCAAAGAGCTCTTCACCCCCATACACGAGGGACACGTCGGAATGTATGTATGCGGCCCCACCGTTTACGGCGAGGCACACCTGGGCCATGCGCGCCCGGGCGTCACTTACGATACGCTCAGCAAACTGCTGCGCCACCTGGGATACAAAGTACGCTACGTGCGCAACATAACCGACGTCGGCCACCTCGAGAACGACGCCGACAGCGGCGAAGACAAGATAGCCAAGAAAGCCCGCCTGGAGCAGCTCGAACCCATGGAAGTGGTGCAGACCTACACTCTCCACTACCACGAGGCGATGCGTGCGCTCAACTGCGCTCCGCCGTCCATCGAGCCGCGCGCAAGCGGTCATATCGTTGAGCAGATAGAGGCCGTCAAGAAGATCCTCGCCGCCGGGTTCGCGTACGAATCGGGCGGAAGCGTGTACTTCGACGTACAGAAGTACAACCGCTACCAGCGCTACGGAATCCTCAGCGGCCGCAACCTCGAAGACACGCTGGAAGGCACACGCGCCCTCGACGGACAGGACGACAAGCGGGCCCCGTTCGACTTCGCTCTCTGGAAGAAAGCCGAGCCCCAGCACATCATGCGCTGGCCTTCGCCCTGGGGAGAAGGCTTCCCCGGCTGGCACCTCGAGTGCTCCTGCATGGGCGAGAAATACCTGGGACGCGAATTCGACATTCACGGCGGAGGCATGGACCTCATGTTCCCGCACCACGAATGCGAAATCGCCCAGAATGTCGCCTGCCGCGGCACCCAGGGAGTACGCTACTGGGTACACAACAACCTCATCACCATAGGCGGTCAGAAAATGGGCAAGAGCCTGGGCAACTTCATCACGCTGCCCGAGCTGTTCAGCGGCAATCACCCCAAACTGGAACGTGCCTACAGCCCCATGACGGTGCGATTCTTCATACTTCAGGCACACTACCGCAGCACGCTCGACTTCTCCAACGAAGCTCTGCAGGCCGCCGAGAAGGGACTTTCCCGCGTCATGCAGGCCGCCCGCGACCTGTACGCCATGGCAGGACGGAAGGCTCCCGCATGGGCCTACGGCGAAGAAGAGTTCGGTGTCGCCCCTGAGCAGTGCAACGCCGACAGCGCCGAGGTGCGGGCCATCTTCGAAGGCATCTACGACGCCCTTTGCGACGATATGAACACCCCCATCGCCCTTGCGCATATCGCTGACGCCGTGCGCGTCATCAATTCGGCCAAGGCGGGCAGCGTCAAGCTTTCCGCATCCGACCTGCAGACGCTCTGCCAGCTGTTCGACGACATAGTGTTCGGAGTGCTGGGCCTTCGCGACGAGGCCGCTTCCGGCTCGGAGGGTTCCGCAAAGGTGATTGACGGCCTGATGGGAATGGTGCTCGAACAGCGCGCCGCAGCCAAAGCCGCCAAGGACTGGGCCACATCGGACCGCATCCGCGACAATCTCAAAGCCATCGGCATACAGGTAAAAGACACCAAGGACGGTGCCGAATGGACGTTCTGCGAGTAGCTAACTAAGCTTTTCGAGGTTGCAAAGCAGCAGCTTGCCTTCCTCGTCGCGCAGGTGCATTCCGTTTCCGCGGCACCACTTCCACCATTTACATTCGGCGCACTTGCCTGTGCGAAGCGCCGAATGGTCGCGGAATGCGGCGAAGCGATTGTTCCATACGTCCACGAAATCGTCGGTGTAGATGTTTCCCTGGTCGAAATGGGAACGTATGCTGGTGCACCCCGAAATGGCTCCGTCGATGCGCACGGACGCAATGGTAAGGCCGGCCTGGCAGCTGAACAGATGGTCGCGCACCCGGCCTTCGTACTCGCCAAGGAAGCCCTCGCAGCCGTAACTCAGATGGATGCGCCCTTCTTTACGGGTGCGGACTATGAAGTCCATAAGGGCGCGGTACTGCGGGCCGTCCAGCTGCAGCAGAGGATCGGAGGCAGCACGGCCTGAGGGGAATACCGTAAAGATACGCCACTGCCTGAGGCCCAGCGAGATAAGGTACTCCTTAAATTCTTCCAACTGAGAGAAATTGCGCCGGTTGACGCAGGTCACCACATCGAACGGAATACCCGATGCGGCAAGACGTTTCACCGCTGCGGAAGCCTTGATGAAGGCTCCGGGAGTGCCGCGCATCCAGTCGTGCTGCTCCTCGAATCCGTCCAGGCTGATGGTCGCGGTCCGCAGGCCGCTGTCCAGCAGTTCGTCTATCCTGGAGTCGGTCATGAGCAACCCGTTGGACACCAGTCCCCAGGGGAAGCCGAGGGAGCGTATGCGACGGCCGCAGCGCGACAGGTCTTCGCGCACCAGGGGCTCGCCTCCGGAGAGGATAATCAGTATCTTATGGGGATTCCATTCCTCGCGGATGCGCAGAAGCACCTTCTCGAAGTCCGCGAATGGCATGTCGGGGTGAACGGAAGAGATCTTACAGTCGCTGCCGCAGTGACGGCAACGCATGTTGCACTTGAGGGTACATTCCCAAAACAGCTGCGTGAGGGGATGCTGCTTTGCCTGCTCCCTTACGTAGCTGTCGTTGACGCTCAGCGCGATGCGCTGCAGTAATCCCGGGAAAGCCATCAGGCGGGAATCTCCGCCTTGGCCTGACCTTCCTCTTCTTCTTCCTCGGAATTCTCGTTCTGGTCCGTATTCTCTACCTGGTCGGCATCATCGTACTCCCAGCCTCCGGGGGCGGGGCCATAGCATGCCGTAAAGACATTGAGTCCAAGGACAAGTCCGAGCAGTCTGAAAAAAGCTTTTTTCATGTGTGTAACCTTACATGGGCAAATATAGGAATAAAAATTGCTATTTTTGCAGCCGGAATGAAAAAGAATATAATTAAATACACGGTATCCTTCCTGCTTGCCGGCGTCCTTGTGTACTTCGCCTTCAAAGGCGTGGACTGGAGCGCTTTCTGGCAGGGACTGCAGCAAACCCGATGGGGCTGGATCGCTTTATTCATCTTCTTCTCCGTCCTGGCCCTGGTGTTCCGGGAGGAAAGATGGCGCGCCATCATCAAACCCATAGACCCTCAGGCAGTCAGGCTCGACATCTGGGATGCCACCAACGTGGGCAACGTAGTCAACGTGGTGCTGCCCGGCGCCGGAGAATTCGTGCGCTGCGGGTACGTGGCCCGCAGGAGTCTCAGTTACGACAAGGCCCTGGGCACCATAGTGCTTGAGCGCGCCTGCGACGTGGTTGCGATCATCCTTATGTTCACCCTTGCGCTCATAACCGGCTGGGACAAGTTCGGCAGCTTCTTTACGGACCAGATCATAGCGCCCATGACGCAGAGCCTGAATTTCTCGCTCTGGTGGCTCGTAGGAGGGGTTGTCGCCCTGCTTGCCGCTGGTCTCTGGGCAATATTCCACTGGAGCGGCAGCAACGAGTTCTGCGGCAAGGCGGCCACATGGTTACGCGGTATCGGCTCCGGCTTTGCCAGCTTCGCCCACATGAAGAACAAATGGCTCTTCGCTTTTTTCACTTTGGGCATCTGGGCTTCCTACGTAGCCATGAGCTGGTCGGTACTTAAAGCCCTGCCGATGCTGGATAACCTCAACATCGCCGATGCCCTCTTCATATCCGCGGTCGGCAATATAGCTTCGGTAATCCCCGTACCGGGAGGCATCGGAGCCTATCATTACCTCATAGCGCTTACGCTCCAGAGCATATACGGCGCTACATGGGATACGGGCATACTCTACGCCACGCTATGCCACGAGTCGCACGCAATACTCATTATCGTACTGGGAATTGCATCCTACATCAGCCTCACCATGAGAGGCCGCAGGAACGAGAGCGGCGGCAAGTCCGAAAACGGCCGGATGCAGGAAAAAAGCTAAACGGCCAGCTTGATCGCCCCAAAGACGCCGAGCGAAGCCAGCAGCATTATGGTGCCGGCAAGCAGGACGCCCAGCATCACAAACACCACGCTTTTCTTGAAATCCATGTTGAGAATGCTGGCGGCAAGGGTACCTGTCCATGCACCCGTACCCGGAAGAGGGATGCCGACAAACAGCAGAAGCGCCCAATAGAGTCCGCGTCCGGCCTTGGCCTCAAGCTTGCGCCCCCCCTTCTCGCCCTTTTCCAGACACCAGGTAAAGAATCCGCCGATAATCTTCTTGTCCTTGCCCCACTCAAGTATGCGTCTTGCAAACAAGAATATAAAAGGCACAGGAACCATGTTTCCGATTATTGCGACAATGTACGACTGCACCAGCGGAAGCTCAAAGCCCACGGCATAGGGGATGGCGCCGCGAATCTCGATAAGCGGCAGCATCGAAATTAGGAAAACAATAAGGTACTTCTTTAACACGACGCAAAGATACTTAAAAATATTTACTATCTTTGCATTCTCAATCCGGTTCCGTAGCTCAGTTGGATAGAGCAACAGCCTTCTAAGCTGTGGG